>CAJGBX010000005.1 GCA_904501685.1 Clostridiaceae bacterium | reverse complement strand
GGTTGTTGTTGAGGACGGTCCGCTGACGGACGAGCTATATGCCGTTCTGGATGAATATGAAAAACGTCACCCTGATTTAATAAAAAGGGTTCCGTTACAGGAAAATTCAGGTCTTGGAAAAGCTTTGTGTGAGGGTGTGCTTCACTGTTCTAATGAGCTGATTGCACGTATGGATACAGACGATATTGCACGCAAGGACCGATTTGAAAAGCAGCTTGAAATGTTCGAGCAAAATCCTGATTTAGATATATGCTCAAGTCATATTTTAGAGTTTGACGGTGATATTTCAAATATTATCTCTGTAAGAAAAGTCCCTGTTAATGAAAATGCTATTCTTGAATATCAAAAAAGGCGGGATAGCTTTAACCATATGACGGTAATGTATAAAAAATCTGCCGTGCTCAAGGCCGGAAATTACCAAGATGCTTTACTTATGGAGGATAGCCTTTTATGGATTAATATGATGCGTACCGGAGCAAAATGTGCCAATGTGGACGATTACCTTGTATATGCCAGAACCGGTAACGCTATGATAGACCGACGGGGTGGTTGGGCTTACTTTAAAAAGTATAAAGCCGGTAGAAAAAAGATATATGCTACCGGATATATTTCTTGGTGGGATTATTTTGTGACGTTGGCAGTACAGCTTGTTATTTCCTTAATGCCTACCGGTATGAGAAGGTTCGTTTTTGAGAAACTATTAAGAAAAAACTAATGAGGTTTGGCTCGGAGGAAATACTATGGTGAGAATTGCTTTTTTACTGTTATGTCATAAAAACGCAGAGCAGGTTAACGCACTGATTCGAAGATTATCAAGTGAAAACAGAGATTTTTATGTGCACGTAGATGCTAAAAGTTCAATATATAATGATATTAATTGGTCGGATAAGGTTTTTCCAATACAAAACCGTGTCGCTGTTCAATGGGGTGATGTAACTATGTGTAATGCTGAGGTTGCATTAATGAAGGCGGCAGTTGAAAGCGGTAAGCAGTATGATTATTATTGGCTGATAAGCGGGCAAGATTATCCTATAAAAACCAATAGCGAAATAGATGATTTTTTGTCAGCGAGACCTAACGTTAGCTATATAAATATTAATGATAAGGCCAGCACATCACATACTGATAAGTTGAAACGAAATGAAATTTGGTATCCTAAAAACAAAAAATCAATTATACTCAGAATTTTCATAAAACTTTATGAGAAAATTTCGGGGGAACATAGAACTTATTCGTTATTTAAACGAAAAAACACTTTGGGGTTGGAATTTCGTTTTGGTGCACAATGGTTTTGTTTAAATAGTGATTGTATGCATTATGTTTATGAATATATTGACAGTCATCCTCAGTTAATGATATTTTTTAATCACAGTGTCGTACCGGATGAATGCTTTGTTCAAACGGTTATAGCAAACAGTGAATTTTTTGATACGGTACATCCAATGTTGACCTATGTTGATTGGAGTGAAGGAAAAGCCAGTCCTAAAATACTGAATGAACAGGATTTTGAAAAATTAAAAAACAGTAAAAAGCTATTGGCAAGAAAATTTGAAGAGATACCGGTTAATATTAAAGAGCTGTCAAAAGAAAATATATAAGGAGATTGCAAATAATGACAAAACCTCTTATCAGTATTATTGTGCCTATTTTTAGGGTTGAAAGATATCTGAAACGTTGTGTAGACAGTATTTTGGCTCAAACGTATTCGAATATTGAAGTAATTTTGGTGGATGACGGCTCGGATGACGGATGTCCGGCAATTTGTGATGAATATAAGAAAAAGGATTCACGGGTGGTTGTAGTTCATAAGCCTAACGGCGGACTGTCAAGTGCAAGAAATGCCGGAATACGAATTGCAAAAGGAAAGTATATAGGCTTTGTAGACAGTGATGATGCTATTGAAGCTGATATGTATGAGTTTTTGTGGGAAAAATGTCAGGAGCATCAAGCGGATATAGGTATTGTCGGTTTTGAAAAGTGGGACGGGGTTACACCATACTGTGAGCATACTGAATCAACTAAGGAATCGGTTTATTCAGGCAAGGAAATGCGACGGGCTTTTTTACGTGTTGATAATCCCGAGGCTTATGTTGAGGTTTGGTCACGACTGTATAAAAAAGAGTTGTTGGAGGATACCTTTTTCACCGAGGGTGTAATTAATGAGGATGTTGACTTTTCGTATCGGGTTTTCTTGAAATGCGATAGGGTGGTTGTATCGAACGCTCAAAAGTATAAATATGTTATTTCAAATACCAGTATCACGAGAAATGCTTTTTCGCCAAAGGATCTCGATTTATATAAGGTGTGGTCAAACGTTGTTGATTTGGCAAAAGAGAAGGATTTGGAAAATGTATGTCATGCCAAGCTGAATTATAAACGGGTTGATTTTACACTTCTTTTAAAATATGCAATGTTTGGCATTAAGGGGTTTGAAAATCCTCGGGAAGTGATATATGAAATGCAGCAGCGATTAAAGAAAAACCGCTCAGAGCTGGTGCGTTCAAAGGGACTGACCTTTTCCAGAAAGATTGCCTTGTATTTGGTAACATCGAATTTAAAATTTGTTAAATTCTTATTTGATAAAGGAATACTTCATAAATATCTTTAAACTGAAAATCGTAAAAGAGGCTATTAATGGTTATTTATTTGGCAAATTTGATTAGTATACCGTTATGGTATTTTTTGCTTAGGTTTTTCCAACCTAACCTACAACGGGTGCAAAATACAGTAGTAGCAATAGTGTGTGTTCAAATGGTTGTGATTGCAGGCTTGCGCGGCCTGACCGTTGGAACGGATACTATGACCTATTCTGATATTTTCTGGTCTGTTGACAGTCTGCCGTGGACGGGCTTGTTTTCATACTATATTGAGCCGGGCTATTCTTTACTTGCAAAAATTATATCGTTTTTAAGTAAAAATTATTCGGTTATGCTTTTTGTAAGCGCGGCCATCTCTTTGTGGGGAATCAGAAATTTTATAAATAAAACCTGTAAAAACAAATGTTTTGCACTGTTTTTATTTATTACTATAGGATACTTCAGCTCTATGATGAACGTTATGCGTCAATATCTGGCTTTAGTATTCATACTTAACGTATATGTATGTGTTATTAAGCGGGATAAATGGTATAAAACGGCGCTTAATATACTGATAGCGTGTCTGTTCCACAAAAGTGCAATTTTGATAAGTGCAGTTATTGTTATTTATTATATACTGTATTTATCCGAGATGAAATATGCCCGGCAAATAAAGCTGATTGTTATGTCAGTTGCGTTGATTTTGGTTGTTTTTCTGAAACAGATTATTTCATTATTAAGCTTTTTAGACTACGAGTATTTACAAACAGGAGCTGCTTTTGAGGTTGGTTTATTCAGCCCCACATTTATAATGAAGCTGATATTTATAGCGGTTTGCCTGTATATAGAGATTAAGTGCAAGGATAAGATTGCGGACGATGATTTACACTTGCTGAGATTTTTCAGATATATAATAATCGTTTCCTGCTTGCTTAATATAGGTTCAGTTTCCTTCAATATGTTAACACGCTTGAATATTTATTTTACAATTGTAAATATTGCGTGGATTCCCAATATAATCGAGCTGCTGCCAATCAAGCCCAAGTGGCCGATGATTATATGTACTTGTGCTGTGTTTACTGCTACATATCTTTTGGACTTGTTTGGCGGAGGAAACGATATTGTTCCTTATGTGTTTATGAAATGAGGCATAATGATGAAAAATTTTAAACTGAAGCTTTCGATAATCATACCCGCTTATAATTGTGCAAAAACTATTGAAAATTTAATGAACTCTATACGTCAGCAGGAGCTGGAGTCTTATGAAATCATAATAGTTAATGACGGCTCAACCGATGAAACGCCGGAGCTTCTTGCTAAAGCATCTGAAAATTGGCCGCAGTTAAAGGTTTTGACGCAGGAAAACGGCGGTGCACCTAAGGCGAGAAATGCGGGCTTGGACTGTGCTGAGGGTGAATATATTTATTTGTGTGATGCAGATGACCTTTTGTATCCGAATGGCTTAAATAAGCTTATTGCCGAGGCTGAAAAGCAAGACCATGATATTGTTGTGGGAAATTTGGTGTCACGCAGCGCAGACGGCGAGGAACAGATTTATACTGCTGTCTCGAAAGCGCAGGAAAAGCTTGGAAACGACAAATATTATTTTTGCGACCCTATTCCAGGAACTAAACTGTTTAGAAGAGATTTTATAAACAATAACAATATTCGGTTTGACGATGTAAAAATCGGTCAGGACTTAAACTTTTTCTTAAAGGCCGTATGCGCAACAGAAAAAATAGGCTATCTAAATGATATTATATATGTTTATCAAACCTCCTTTAGCGGAATCAGTAAGACATATAAGCTTAAGAATTTACTGGATATTAAGCGGTCGTTAAACGGTGTGTTGTCATATTGCCGCACGTACGGCTTGGACAGTAAGGAACGTATGGCAATTCTTGAGTGCGTTAAAATAAATAATTATCTGTGGCAGCTCAAAAAGAAGAAGAATGTTAATAAGGATGACTATCAGATCTTGCGAAAGGAATTGTATCAGGATATTGATATCAAAAAAGCAAGGAGCTATAAGCATTATTCATCAATGCTTATAAGCAGAATAGAATATTTCTTTTCATTAAGGCTTGATATTATACTTCGCGGTATATAAAAGATATAAAAAAGGGGGGTGTGCTAATTGTCGGCTGAAATTAAAGAGTGGAATCTTGATGATATGCATCTTGTTTTTTTAAATGATGAATCTATGAATTTCTTGGCATATGCTACCATTCCTTTACATGCAATAGGTATTAGTGCTGCCATTAATTCCTTACAGCGTCAAGGCAAGGATTTGCACGGATATATTATGATTTTAGCACATCCGGTTACCGGACGAGCCGTTAAAAGGGAGGATTTTCATTTTGATGCACCCAATATTCAGATTGTAGACGGTGAGTTTTCGTATATAAAGCCCAGAGGTCTGTCTCAAAAGCTAAAAGACCGATTCAGTGCTATTTATGAAGCCGGAAAAAGGCGGTCCAGGGAAATATTTGTAGCAGGTCCGGATATTTATGCCTTCCCCTATACAATGATAGACCATAGTAAATCGAACAGCAGTATTACTATGATAATGATTGATGACGGTGCCGGCTCGTATGAAAGCTTTGCGTCTCACTATATTTCCACTGCTAAATTTTACAGTAAGGACAAAAAGTTACTTAAAAGAATAATTGCGGTGCTGGTGGCAGTTGTAAATTGCGTACTGGCCTCGAAGTTGTATAATAGAGCAAAATCCGGCGGTGCGTTATTGGATTACCGCTTGTTTTTGCGGAGCAAAACTTCAAAAAAACAATGGGAATCGAATCTTGCAATTTGTGATGATTATAAAAACGTTTTTTCTAAATTGGGAAACAAAAATAATTCTCTGTGGGAATGTTTAAACGGTTGTGTTTTAATTAATACTCAGCCTCTTATTGAGTGCGGTATGATTGAAGGTGACATTGATTTAAGGCTCTATGAAAAGGTAATAAGCAGTCTTAATGGACTTTGTGATAATATCGTTATAAAGCCTCACCCAAGAGAGGTGGATATAATCAAATATAAAAGTATTAAGGCTGAGGTTTTAGATGATTCTTCTGTTTCACAGGAGGTTATGTTAGCGTCGTTAAAACGGCAGCCGTGCTGTATTATCAGTCTGTTTTCATCAACATTGCTTAATGCTAAGGGGATTTTTAAGGTTCCGGCAATCAGTCTGGCAAAAATATTTGTGAAAGAAGATATCAGCTTGACCTTAAAGAAGCAATTGAAAAATTATATCAAGCAATATGAGGGTATGTTTGAATTTCCTGAAACTATAGAAGCGTTACAGCAGTACGTACAAAAAATCTCAGATAATAAAGATTGAGCAAAGAGGAAAAGTATGATCGAACAATCAAAGGTGTTGAAATCGGGCGTATGGTACACCGCATCAAACTTTTTGTTAAAAGGCATAGGCTTTATTACAACCCCTATTTTTACAAGACTTCTAACAACAACACAATACGGTGAGTACAGTAATTTTTCCACATGGTATAATATAATTACTATTATAATTACTCTCAGTCTTTATGCCTCATTAATCAGAGCACGGCATGACTTTAAGGATGACCTTGACGGTTATGTTAAGACAATTTTAATTTTAGGTACTGTAGCAACACTTGTTTTTGATGTTCTGATATTTGGGTTTTTATCAATAGTTCTTCCGCTTGTCGAAATTAAAGCAGAGCATTTGATTCTTATGCTGGCTTCGCTTTTGGTGTCACCGGCAGTAACAATATATACCACATTACAGCAATACTCCTATAAATATAAGACCTATGCTATTATTTCAGTATCTATAGCTGTCTTAGAAATATGTACTTCTTTAGCACTTGTAGTTTTTTTGCAGGACAAGGTTTTAGGGCGTGTAGTAGGTACACTGCTGCCGCTAACAGTCATTTCGATAATTATATATATAAGGCTGCTTACTAAATCGGGCGCACCTAAAATAAAGTATGTAAAATATGCAGTAGGCTTTTGCTTGCCGTATATTGTGCATTTGCTATCAAACACGCTGTTGGCTCAATCTGACAGAGTTATGATTTATCAGATTTGCGGCGCAGAAGCAAATGCAATGTATAGCTTAGCATATAGCTTGAGTCAAATTGTTTCCTTGCTTTGGTCATCTATGAATAATGCGGTAAGTCCGATGATAGGTGATTGCTTGCATGAAAAGAATTTTGAGTTGAGCCGTAAGATAACTGCTCCGTATGTATTTGTATTTATTGTTCCGGTAATGCTTGCGGTACTGTTGGCACCTGAAATGATATGGTTTTTCGGCGGAGATAAATACAAAGAAGCCATATATTACATTCCGCCGATATTTTTGGGATGTATCCTTCAATTTTTCTATTCAATGTATGTAAATATTGAGCAATATGAAAAAAAGACCGGGATGATGGCTTTGGGAACATTTTTGGCTGCGGCTCTGAATGTTATATTAAATGCAATATTTATTCCTATTTACGGGCAGACCGCAGCCGCATATACAACGGTGGCAGGCTATGCATTTTTATTAACTCTTCATTATTTGGTTGTAAGGAAAATGAAGCTTACCGGTGTATATAACGGTAAAATTATATGCTTGGCATTATCGGTTTCAGCTGTAGGCACTGCTTTATCCTTAAGTTTATATGGCTTGCCGTGGCTTCGAATATCAATTATCGGCGTGCTGTTCATCGGTGTGTGCTGGTTTGCTTGGAAGTATAAAGCGAAAATCACACAATTAATTAAAAATATCATAAGATAAACTTCGTTAATTGATTTTTTGTAGTAGAGAGGAAATATGCGAAAAAGAATATTTGACTACTTAAAAGCTATCTGTATTATTTTTGTTGTAACAACTCATTTGTTATGGACTGACCAGCAACGTCTCAACTTTTTATTTCCGTATACAGTTGATATGGCAATACCTGTATTTATGATTATCAGCGGTTACGTCAATATGTTATCTGCCAATAAGCATAAGGAATATTCGTTGAAGAATATGTATGCACTGCAGATTATTATTCCGAAGTTAACCCGAATAGTTGCACCATACATAGTTGTTTATGCTTTTCTTGCACTCGTATTTATTTTTAACGGCAGTGTGAGTGTCAGCGAGGCAGCGTTGGCTTTCTTTACCGGCGGTTGGGGCCCTGGTAGTTATTACGTGCCGATATTGATTCAGTTTACTCTTCTGTCGCCTTTAATGTTATTTGTGATAAAGGAATTTAAATATAAGGGTTATGCACTGCTTTTGAGTCTTAACATTTTGCTTGAAGCATGCTTTACATACTTCAAAATCCCGGTTGATATTTATCGTTTAAGCTTCTTTAGATATATTGTATTTGTTTGTGCAGGTATGTATCTTTATGAAGCAAAGGACAAAATTAATAAAACGGTATTATCAATATTCTTTGCTTTAGGTGTAGGATATATAATGGCGGCAAATTATTTTGGATACACTCCAAAAATATTTACAAATTGGGTTGTAACCTCATTTCCAACCGTTTTGTATATTTTCCCTGTAGTAGCAGTATCTGTTATGGTATTTACTAAACCGTTGCCTGATAAGTTCGGCGGTAAAATACTTGCTACAGTTGGTGAAACAACATACCACATATATCTTGTTCAAATGGTATGGTATGTTTTGTATGGCAACTATTTTGGTCCGTGGATAATGTTGATTCCAAATGTGATACTGTGTTGTGTTGGTGGAATAATTTTTAGTAAATTAGACAATATATTTTTTCAAAAACCCATAAAAAGGCTATTAAACCGTTTTGAGAATAAGATTTACAAGGAGAAGCAAAATGTTTGATTTATCAAAATTCATCGGTGAATATGTAACCAAGAGAAAAGGAAGTATGTTTGCTGATGATATACAAAATAATTACGAAGCACTGACAAAGTGTATTCAGAATAAAACGGTATTGGTTATCGGCGGTGCAGGTTCTATCGGAAGCTCGTTTATTAAGGCAATATTACCGTTTAAGCCCAAGAGCTTGGTTGTTGTCGATATTAACGAAAACGGTCTTGCGGAATTAACCCGTGACTTAAGAAGCACTAAGGGTATGTATGTGCCCGAAGATTATATTCCTTATCCTATGGATTTTTCTTCGCCTGTGTTTGAAAAAATGTTCCGCCGTCATGAGGGCTTTAATATTGTTGCAAATTTCTCGGCACATAAGCATGTCAGAAGCGAAAAGGATATTTATTCTGTGGAGGCACTTATTCAAAATAACGTACTTCACGCCAAAAAATTGCTTGATTTGCTTGCAGAATTTCCGCCGGAGGCGTATTTCTGTGTTTCAACCGATAAGGCGGCTAATCCCGTAAACATTATGGGCGCAAGTAAACGACTTATGGAGGATGTAATTTTCTCGTATTCAAACAGGTTCCCGGTCAAAACGGCACGTTTTGCAAATGTTGCATTTTCTAACGGGTCTCTGCCGGACGGATTCTTGAAACGAATTGCAAAGCTTCAGCCCTTAAGTGCACCGCTTGACATCAAGAGATACTTTGTGTCACCCGAGGAAAGCGGACAGATTTGTATGCTGGCCTGTATGCTGGGTAATAACCGAGAAATCTTTTTCCCGAAGCTCAATGAAGCACAGATGATGACCTTTGATGCAATTGCAACAAACCTTTTGAAAGAATACGGATACGATGTTCTTATGTGTGATTCTGATTCAGAAGCGGTTGAAAAAGCGGAAGAGCTTAAAAACGGGAGCAATAAATATCCCGTTCATTATTCAAAGGCCGATACCTCGGGTGAAAAATCATTTGAGGAGTTCTTTACAAATGAGGAAACGCTTGATATGGAGCGTTTAAATGCACTGGGTATCATAACAGGTAAGGAATTATTTGATTTTAAAAAGGTTAATAAGCTGTTTACTGAGCTTGACAGCGCCTTTGCCTGTGACGATGTTTCAAAGGAACAAATTGTCTCGATAATTAAGGAATTTCTTCCTAATTTTGAGCATATCGAAACCGGTAAATCTTTAGATTCAAAGATGTAAAATAAGAGGTATTAAATATGAGTAAGTTTATACCGTTGTCAATCCCGAATTTTGAGGGAAACGAAAGAAAATATGTAGATGATGCTATTGAGCAGGGTTGGGTGTCTACCGGCGGTGCATATATCACCAAGCTTGAGGAGGAAATGGCAAAATTTCTTCACACCGATAACGTATGTGCTTGTCAAAGCGGCACATCTGCATTACATTTATCACTTATAGAGGCCGGTGTTTTGCCGGGCGATGTCGTTTTGGTTCCGCCGCTGACATTTATTGCGGCAGTTAACCCCGTCAAGTATCAGTTCGCAACCCCGGTGTTTATTGACTGTGACGATAGCTTTTGTCTTGACCCTCAGAAGCTTCGCACCTTTTGTGAGAATGAGTGTGAGTTTATCGGCGGTGTTCTTTACTTCAATAAAATGCCGGTTAAGGCAGTGATTGTGGTACACGTATTCGGCAATCTTGCCGATATGGTTGCCATAATGGATATAGCCAAAAAATATAACCTAAAGGTTATTGAGGATTCCACTGAAGCACTTGGTACAAGATATACCGAGGGTCCTTTGGCAGGCAAATTTGCAGGTACTATCGGTGATTTCGGTGCTTTTTCGTTTAACGGCAACAAAATAATCACTACAGGCGGCGGCGGTGCCGTAACTGCTAATGACTCTGCTGTTGTGGACCATATCAGGTATCTTTCAACTCAGGCTAAAAATGACGTGCATTACTATATTCATAATGAGGTTGGGTATAACTACCGAATGACCAATCTCCAGGCAGCGTTGGGTGTTGCTCAAATGGAGGAGCTGCCTGAGTTTATCGAAAGAAAACGCCGAAATTATGACTTGTATGAAAAGCTTTTTGATGGCTTTGAGCTTGCAAAACTAGTGCCGTTCAGAAGCGGAACTTATTCTAATAAGTGGTTTTATTCCTTGGAAATCAACCGTGATAGAGTTTCTGCATCAATGAGGGAAATTATAACCTCGCTTGAGGCCGTCGGTGTGCAGACAAGAGCTATTTGGGGTCTTATAAATGAACAAATTCCTTATTTAGAGGATACAACATACAAGATTGAAAAGGCTCCGTATTATGCGGAACGTATACTTAATATACCTTCAAGCACACAAATAACAGAGGAGGAAATCTGTTATGTTGCCCAAAAGGTTAAAGAAGTATTAGAGGGTTTTGACAATGAATAAAGAAATGCTTTCTCAATTTATCGGTGATTGTAATTTGACCATTGTCGATGCAATGGAAATGATAGACGAAAATTCTTGCGGAATACTTTTTATTGCTGAGGATGAAAAGCTTATTGGCTGTCTTACCGACGGTGATATAAGAAGATGGCTTATTAAAACAGGCAATCTTAATGCGACAGTTACCGAGGCGATGACAAAAAACCCAAAAAGCATAAAATCCGAGGATATAAAAAATGCCTCACAGTTAATGAAGAAGGCTTTTATTACTGCATTGCCGGTTTTGGACGACAATAATATGATTACAGATATTATTCTTCGTTCGGATTTTGAAAACGGCAACAGCATTAAAAAGAATAGCAGTCTTGATGATGTGCCGGTTGTGGTTATGGCCGGCGGTCAGGGTACAAGGCTGTATCCTTATACAAAAATTCTTCCAAAGCCTTTAATTCCCATTGGAGATACACCGATTGTTGAGCGGATTATGAACCGTTTTACCGAGTACGGTATAAATGAATTTTATATGACGGTCAACTATAAAAAGGAAATGATTCGCTCGTATTTTTCCGACGGAGAGTTTCCGTTTGCTGTGAAATATGTTGAAGAAACCAAGCCTTTGGGTACAGGCGGAAGCCTGAAGCTTATTGAGGATACCTTTGATAAGCCTTTGTTCGTAACCAACTGTGATGCATTGATTCTTGCCGATTATGAAAACATATATGATTTTCATATTAAAAGCAATAATGCGATTACTATGGTTGCATCGGTTAAAAACATTACTATTCCATATGGGGTTATTCACACAAAAGAAAACGGTGAGCTTGTGGGTATGGAGGAAAAGCCTAAGCTTTCGCATATGATTAACACCGGAATGTATGTGGTTAATCCGGATACTATCGATTTAATTCCCGAAGACTGTATGTTCCATATGACCCACCTTGTTGAAAAGGCGAAGGATTTAGGAATGAAGGTCGGTGTTTATCCTATCAGTGAGGATTCCTTCCTTGATATGGGAGAATTTGATGAAATGAGAAGAATGGAAGAGAAGCTCAAGATTTGAGGTGCTTTATGGAAGTAATATTATCAAACGACAGGGCTAGATGGAATGAAGTTGTAAGCCGGTTTAGTTCGGCAGATATTTATTACAAAAATGAATATGTTCAATCCCTTTTACTGGGAAGTCAGGATAAAGGCGTATTGTTCTACTATTCAGACGATAGCTTTTCGGTTTGTTATCCTATGATAATTAAGGATATTGCAAAAAGCGAACAGTTTAAAGGCTTATTACCTGAAAATATATATTTCGATATGGAGGTTCCGTATGGCTATGGCGGACCGATTTGTGAGGGGCATAACGAAGAGGCTGAAAAAAGATTTATTCATAAGCTGACTGCTTGGTGTAATGAGCACGGTGTTGTTTCACAGTTTATAAGGTTTCATCCGGTGCTTGATAATCAGCAAAACTGTGAAAGAGTCGGGATAGAAAAGCTTTACGTTCACCATACTGTTGCAATGGATACTGCCGTTGTTGATGATATAATGTTGAATATGGACTCTAAAAAGAGAAATATGGTACGCAAGGCAGAAAAAAGCGGTGTAACAATTGAAATTGACAACAGTCTTGATAGCTTAGAGGATTTTAAGAGGATATATACTGCTACAATGGACCAGCATAATGCTGCTGAGATGTATTATTTTACCGATGACTATTATGAATATTTGAAAAACGAGTTTTCTGAGCATACAGTTTTGTTTAAGGCTATGTATGAGGGAAAGGCTATAGCGGCATCGTTGTTCTTTTATGATGATAAGTTTATGCACTATCATTTATCCGGCAAGGATATTGAATACCGAAATTTAGCTCCTACAGACCTTCTTTTATATGAGGCAGCCCGCTGGGCCTTTAATAAAGGAATAAGACGGTTCCATTTGGGTGGAGGAATGTCCGAAAACGATAGCTTGTTCAACTTTAAAAAGGGCTTTAACAAAAACGGAATTTTGGATTTTTACATTGGCAGAACAATATTTATGAAGGATAGATATGAAGAATTATTGTCAATTCGTGAAGCAAATGATACCGAATTCAACAAAAATAACGGCAGAATGATTCAATACAGAGCGTAACTGCAGAACAGGATTAAAGAGTATGAAAAAAAAGATTTGCGTTGTTACAACCACAAGAGCTGATTACGGAGTCATGCGTAATACTATAAATAAAATATTGGACGATTCGGATTTATCATTATGTTTGTTGGTATCCGGTACGCATTTATCTAGTGAATACGGTTCTACAATAAATGAAATTATATCCGATAATGTTCCTATTGCTGAAAAAATCGATATTTTAAGTGATAGATCTGACGTTTTGGGTATTGACGAAACAATGGCAAATGCTTTGGTGCGTTTCGGTGAGGCGTTTATGCGGCATAAGCCGGATTTAGTATTGGTTATAGGTGACCGATATGAATTGATTCCGATATGCACAGCTGCATTGGTAGCTAATATACCGATAGCACATATATCGGGCGGAGAAATCACTGAGGGTGCGATTGACGATTGCGTAAGACACAGTGTTACTAAAATGAGTACGTTGCACTTTCCTGCCTGCGAGGAGTACAGAAAGAGAATTATTCAGCTCGGTGAACAGCCTGACCGCGTGTTTAATTATGGCGATCCCGGTGTCGAAAATATATTGAATATTGATTTTATTCCTCGTGAAGAATTAGAGGATTATTTGGGATTTTCACTTGAAAATTATATATGTATGACTTTTCATCCCGTTACTACTCAGTTGGGAAAAGAAAAGCAGCAGCTTGAGGAGGTTTTAAGTGCGATTAAAGCCTTTCCGGAAACTACCTTTATTATAACCAAGGCGAATGCTGACAGCGGAGGACAATATATCAATAACCGTTTGGAGGAATTTGCGCAGCAGAATGACAATGTCAAGTTGTTTGCTTCATTGGGTATCCGACGTTATTTAAGCTTGGTGAAAAATGCAAAGGCGGTAATAGGTAATTCTTCAAGCGGAATTATTGAGGCTCCCGTATTGCATACGCCTACTGTAAATATCGGTGACCGACAAAAGGGTCGTTTGATGGCAGATAGTATTATTTCATGTCCGACCGAAAGGGATGAAATAATAAATGCTATTAAATGTGCTATAAGTGATGAATGGCAAATAAAAGCTGAAAATACAATTGGTTTTTACGGAATTGGAAATACCTCAGCTTGTATAGTGGAAACTATAAAGAAATATTTATATGAGCATCCGGATTATGAAGTTAAGAGATTTTATGATTTGTCTAGTGTTTAAGGAGTAAAATATGAATGCAATTGCTATTATTCCGGCCAGAAGCGGCTCTAAGGGTCTTCCGGATAAAAATATTACAGAGGTTTTAGGCAGACCGCTTATTGATTATACAATTAAACCTGCGATAGAATCAGGTTGCTTTGACACGGTTATGGTTTCTACCGATTCTGAGAAGTATGCTAAGATTTCACGTGATTGTGGGGCTGAGGTTCCATTTTTACGCTCCGAGCTAACCTCCGGGGATAGTGCCGGCACCTGGGATGCTGTTCGTGAGGTATTGGTAAATTACTCTAAAATAGGCAGAGATTTTGACTACGTTGCGGTTTTACAGCCTACATCACCGCTTCGTAATGCAGACGATATCCGCGGAATATTCGATATGCTGAAAAGCGAAAATGTACGCAACGCAGTGACGGTAACAGAAACTGCACATCCGGTTCAATGGTGCTTTACTTTAGATGAAGACCGTTCGCTTAAGGAGTATGCCAGTTCTCCGTATAATCAGGTCAGAAGACAGGATTTGGAGAAACACTATCAAGAAAACGGTGCAATTTATCTTGTAGATGCTAAAAAAATTATGGATGAAAACTATAATTTTTATGATGACGACTGTTATGCGTATATTATGCCGAGGGAACGCTCGGTTGATATTGATGAAAAGATTGATTTGATTATATTCGAGGCAATACTTGCTGAGCAATGCAAGTAAATTTGTTTTGAAGAGGGGAAAGCTTAAATGACCGAATCAAATAAATGTATAATAATTGCAGAAGCCGGTGTAAACCACAACGGCAGACTTGACCTGGCACTCAAGCTTTGCGATAAGGCTAAGGAAGTCGGCGCAGATATTGTTAAATTTCAAGCATGGAAAACTGAGAAAATAATAACACGCTCGGTTGCACAGGCTGAATATCAAACGGAAAATACCGGTATTGAGGAATCTCAGTATGATATGCTTAAGCGTTTGGAATTATCGTATGATGATTTCAAAATAATAAAAAAGCACTGTGATGATATCGGAATTATATTTTCCTCTACCGCTGATGAGGAGGAAAGTCTTGATTTCCTTATAGAGCTCGGTATTCCTTTTATAAAGGTTGGCTCGGGGGATATTGGTAATATTTCCTTTCTAAGATATATCGGAAGCAAAAAAATGCCTGTTATACTAAGTACGGGTATGAGCACATTGGCTGATGTTGATATATCTGTAAACGCGCTTAAAGAGGGTGGTGCTACCGATATCACGCTTTTGCACTGTACCACTAACTATCCGTGTCCGTATCCGGATGTTAATCTTAATGCTATGCTGACCTTAAAAAATGCATTTAACCTTCCGATAGGGTATTCTGACCACACCTTGGGTAATGAGGTGTCAATTGCTGCTGTGTCTTTGGGAGCTACTGTAATTGAAAAGCATTTTACACTTGATTGCACGCTTGACGGTCCTGATCACGCTGCCAGTACAAATCCTGAGGATTTTAAGAAGCTAGTAGATTCGATAAGGCGGGTAGAGGTTTGCTTGGGCGACGGTATTAAACAACCCACAAGTGCTGAAAAGCAAATTTCAAAGGTTGTTATAAAGCATATAGTTGCAGCTAAGGAAATTAAAAAGGGCGAGTTGTTTTCCGAGGATAATTTATGTATTAAAAGAAGTGATACCGGAATCAGTGCAGCTCGGTGGGACGAAGTAATTGGAAAGCCTGCCTTGAGGGATTATACCTGTGATGAAGGTATTGAAGATATTGAATAATTAGTTTTTAACCTTTAAAGGTTTATACCTTAACATAAAAAACATAAGCCTACGGCAATGCCGTAGGCTTATGTTTTTTTTTACGCTAAAATATATCCTGCGATTTCTTTTGGCTTTACCAAATTTTCTGTGTTGGATATTTCAGTATATTTGGAACAACCGATTCTTTCGACTGCAATTATGACATCGTTCTTTTTGATTTCGTCATATGCGTCTGCATTTTTTACAATACATCTTGCAACAGTAATATTCACATTATCTAATGCGTTTGAAATCAAGCTTTTAACTGAGTCTAATGTTTCTTGAGGTGCATTTCCTATAATTAGTATAGTTTTAGCCGTTTTTACTGTGTTTTTAATATTGTAAATAAGAATTTTTTCTTTTTGGCTTTCGGTTATATCCGAATTGATGTTGCTGAATGATTCGATAAAGCTGTCAATCTTTTTGCCAAAACGATGCTTGCTTTTTGCAGTAATGAAACCTAAAACCTGAGCTTTGACGGTATCATTAAATTCCTCCTCGGAATGGACGGTGTCGGATAAGAAATAAATCAAGAAATATCCGCCGGCAACCACAATTATGCCTAATAGCATACCTATTACGGCAAAAATGATAAAATCCTTTACAAGAGAAGCATATGAAACGTCATTTGCGGATAATGTCGGCATAACCAAGCCTTCATTTAAGGCTTTGATTGTAGTTACTTTTTCAAAGGTTTTTATTAAATTCTCTTTAGCGGTATTCTGTTTAACAAGTAAATCGTGGTCAACGACTAGCTTTGTTGTATTTTTCACAACAGTTATTGTAACGTTCGGATTTTCTGCATTAAAAATCTTCTTTTGCTCTGTGATTGCCTCGACAAGCTCGTCAAGTATTTCTTCAGCAACCTCCGGCTTATGGTGGTTAACAGTCACTTTTAAGATGTTAACATCCTTTTGATTTTTGAAGTTGACTAATTCCTCAATATATTGGGCATTGACGTTATATTTTTTCGCTATTGTTTCCCAATCGGTATTGTAATACACGTTATTGAAAAACAGGTTTTGGTAGCTATCTGTAGGGTCGTAAATAATTGGTTCAGACGAATTGGCTATAACTGTTTTGCCAGATATATCATCTGTTTTAAAGAATACGTTTACATTAGCTTGTGCTACGTTCTTATAATCAAGATTCATTAAAATAGATTCATTTAAATAAGTATTTTGCTCATTGGCAAACTGCTCGTAGCTGTTAATTTGAGACTCATATTGCTTTTTTTGAGCTTCATAGTAGGCAAGCTCGTCCATATACAGCTTATTTGCCGTGTTGTACTCATCCTTTTTAGCATCAATATTAATTAAAGCAGTTGCACAGCTAAACGCTCCAAGTAAAACAGCTAAAACAAGACCTGCAGAAATAATTTTTCTCCAACGGCGTAATACATATAATAGCATATATTTAAAATTGATTTCACGAACTTCGCTTTCGCATTTCATCACAAAAACCTCCCTAACACATCTATTCGTATTTTATCATACCCAACATATAAATGTCAATGATTCAATAAGTTATTTATATGCTAATTTCAGCGGTGTGAAAGCTGTATATAATGTAGGGCTTTGACTGTATGATAGAAGTATTTTAAAAGAAGTAAAACATGACCCGACCGATATTGTTTTCGGTCGGGTACAAATTTTCTATTAAAGTGTTGTTTGTTTGGTTTTAATTTGGCACTTGCGGTCAGTGACAAGCCTTTTACCTATGTAATCAAAGTAATAAACGTTATAAACTAATGCGATTTTGTTTCGCTTTAAGAAAACGATATAGAATTCATCACCGGCAGTTGAAGTATAGTATACATCTCTCGGAGTGAGGTTGATTATATTTGACCAACGGTAAAAAACGAATGAAAACTTTTTGAACACTAAATTCTTTGTTATATTGTATTTGGTGTTATTTTTGAAGTACAGAATATATTGAGGATGTCTGGTGTGATATTTATCTAATTGATGATATTTTTCGGTGCCAATAAGTTTATCTGTAACTATCCAAAATTTTTCTTTGTGTGCTGCCCGGCTGTATTTTACTGAAGCGAATATAAGATAAAGTGAAATTAAAATAAGTAGACAGTCAATTGTATATATTATTGCAAGAATCAGTGTCTGAGGAAAATTTATAACAGTATTAAGTGCGTAAACTGTTATCGAAAAGGAAATGCCTATGAATATCAGCAGAGCAGCAAGCTTAATATAGCCGTTGCGAATTGCTTTTAGGTCTTGGGCTATAACTCGGTCAGTCAGCCTTTCCTTGCCTTGTTCTGCCATAAAATCATCTCACATCCTGTCGAAAATATTTAACGTTACATTATTATATGATACATTTAAAAATATGTCAAGTAATAAATATCAATTTAAATTGTTAAATATTCATAAAACTTGGTGGTATTGATAAATGAGATGATTTGTGATATAATAACCTCAAACCGCCATATTGCGATGTGGCAAGCGGCGTTGCCGCTATAAAAGCTATCACTTTTGGTTTTATGAGATACTGACAATAAATTATAAAAAGGGGATAGATTATTATGGCTGTAAGGCTTAATGAAGATAAAGAGATTGTTGAGCGTATCAAAAGCGGGCTAAAGGCGAAGGGTGGATATTGTCCTTGCAGAATCTCCAAAACTGATGATAACAAGTGTATATGCAAGGAGTTTCGGGAGCAGATTGCTGATCCTGATTTTGAAGGCTATTGTCATTGTATGTTGTATTATAAATCAAAGGATTAGTATGCTTTAAAAGTTATAAAAATACCGCTTCAAGCTTTTGTGCTTGAAGCGGTATTTATTATTGATTAATTGATTGATTATTCATCATCGGTATGAACAAGAGTTGTTGCTTTAATTTTCTTTTTCTTAAGGTAGATTCTAAGAACAACTACACCGGCGATAATTAATACGATAGCTACGAGAATAGCTACAAAGAGCAAGGGGTTTGTAGCGGGGTCAATCGGCTGAACATAATACTCGGGAACTGTGGTGTACTTTATTCCGGCGGCCTCGAGAGAGGTGGCGGTTGCGGTATCCTCAACACATTCGACGGTAAGCTTAGAGCAACCCTTGAATGCTTTTGCACCAATGTTGGTTACGCTCGACGGAAGGTGAATTGAAGAAAGATTTGAACAGCCTTCAAAAGCACTTTCGTTGATGCTGTACGGTCTGCCGGCAAATACAACCGATTCAAGAGACGAGCAACCCTTGAAGAACTTTACATCAATTGAGGAAACGTATTTAGGAATAACAATTGACTTCAATGATGAGCATCCTTCGAAGGCAGACGAACCGATTGTTGAAACGCTTTCAGGAATGGCAATATCGGAAAGTGATTTACAATTCAGGAAAGCATTGACACCGATTGTTGAAAGCTTAGAGGGGAGAGTAATTTTAACAAGAGCAGTACAACCGTCAAAGCTGTTATCAGGAATAAGTGCTATATTTTCAGGAATGACAATTTCCTTGATCGAGGTACAGTTTTTGAAACAACCAACACCGATTTCTTTGACAGTTTCGGGAAGAGTTATATTGTTTAAAGCAGCACAATCTTCAAATACCGAGGTGCCGAATTTGGTGACTGCACCGTTAAAGGTTACATTTTCGAGAGCAGAACATCCCTTAAAGAGGTTGTTAGCAATTGATACAATGTTTGCCGGAACGGTGATGTTTTTTAATGAAGCGCAATTCATAAAGGCATCGGCTTTGATTTCGGTGATTGTATCAGGAAGATTAATTTCTGCAAGTGCCACACAGCCGTTAAACAGTGAAGTTTGAATCAGGGTAACAGTTGAAGGAACAGTAACTGAAGTTATGCCCGCACAATTCTGGAATGCACCTTCGCCAATTTTGTTAAGGAGATGACGGTTAAGGTCAAGCATGGTGATACCCTTACAGTCGGTAAAGGCCTGCTTGCCAATTGCAATGATATTCTTAGGAAGAACCAAATTAACAATACCGGAGCAACCGTTAAATGCACCGTCACCGATATCTGTAACTGTATCAGGGAGAGTAGCATCGGTCAAAGCAGAGCAATAGAAGAATGCTTTTGCACCGATGGTTTTAAGATTAGGTGAATATGTAACTAAGACAAGAGAGGAACATCCACTAAAAGCTTCCTTATTGATATCAATGACGTTTGCAAGGTCAACCTTAACTAAAGCGGTACAGCCCTTGAAAAGGCCTTCGGGAACTGAGCTTAATCCTGAATTAAGTTTAGCTTCGGTGATGGCAACGCACTTGTTGAAGACGGATGCGCCAAGCTCGGTAACGCTTTCAGGAATAAGAATAGTTTTGGGGCCCTTGCCTTTTTCATCAAGCTTGCCCAAGGAGGTGAAAACAGCACAGTTATCAAATGCAAAACTGCCGATGTTCTTAATATCACCTGTGAAATACACCGATGTCAAGGCCGAACAATCAGTAAAGGCATAGCTGCCGAGTGTTTCTACCTTAGCAGGGAAGGTGATCGAGGTTAAAGCAGTGCACTTGCCGAATGCTGCATTGCCAATAGTTTTAAGCTTGGCATCTGCGGCAAACTTAACAGAACTTAAAGCTTCATTCTGGAATAATGCTCTTTCACCCAAGGTGACAACAGATTGCGGAATATTAAATACAGTGAGTGCTGAGCACTTGCTGAAGGCTTCCTGACCGATTGTAGTAAGCTCAGCGTTATCGGCAAACTTAACATCAGTTAATGCCGAGCAATTGTAGAAAGCAAACTTGTCAATTTCCTTGACAGCTGCCGGAATTGTAATTGATGTTAAAGCAGAGCATTTATCAAAAGTGTGCTCTCCTATGAAGGTCAAGGTTTCCGGAAGAGTAACTGCTGCAAGATTTTTACAGTTAGCAAAAACGAAATACTCAAGCTTGGTAATCGAAGCAGGTACAATCACCTCGGTTATCTGGGTGTTGCTAAAGCTTGCATAGCCCAAGGATTTAACAGTTTCTGGAATAGTGATAGCAGAAAGTTTTGAACCATGGAAGGCATATGCACCGATTTCGGTAACAGATGCCGGAATGGTAACGCCTGTAATCGAAGAGCCCTCAAAAGCGCCGGTGCCGATAACGGTTACGGCTTTATCCTGTGCTTTAGTGGCAATTGTAACCGACTTCGCACTGCCGGTGTACTTTACCAGCTCAGCATGGTCGGAATAAATATTGTAGGTGAAGTCACCGTCCTGAAATACTGTATAGGGTAAGGCTGCGGCTTCGGGAGTCGAGTAATCAAACTCAGCAGTGTCTGAAGAGCAACCCGAGGCAAAGACCGTAATGACAATCATTACAAGTAACAATAGAGTGATGTGTACCTTTTTCATTATTCAATATCCCTTCCTAATTGAACACTGTCGGCAAAAGACGATTACCGACAATACCTTTATATAACTAACATTATTATATATTCCTAAAGGGGTTTTGTCAACATTAAAAGTCAAAATTCCTCTGCGTTATGGCTACAAATTCAAGCGAAATACCAATTAAAATGACCTTTCACCCTTCTTTTTGCAATATTAGTGCTTATATAGGTTGAAAATCGGATAAAAATATGGTTAAATACTCTATATAATGTATTGGAGTGTAGTGTATGGACAAGTATTTTGAACTTACTAACGGAGTTAAAATTCCGAATATCGGGTTGGGAACCTGGCGTATGCCGGAAAGCGAACAGTGCGAGGATATGGTGCTGACCGCTATAGACTGCGGCTACCGTCATATTGATACGGCTTACTATTATAACAATGAAAAAAGCGTAGGTCAGGCTATAAGGAAAAGCGGTATTCACCGTAATGATTTGTTTATTACCAGTAAATTGTGGAACGATTATCACGGGTATCAGTCCACCCTGGATATGTTCGATGAAACCTTGGAGAGTCTCGGTACCGATTATCTTGACCTGTATCTCATCCATTGGCCTAATCCCTTGAAATTCCGTGACTGTTGGGCAGAATCAAACGCGGAAACCTGGCGTGCATTTGAAAAGCTATACCGCGACGGCAGAATAAGAGCTATCGGCGTAAGTAACTTTTTGCCGTATCATATGGATGAACTGCTTAAAACGGCTGAAATTGCGCCAATGGTTAATCAAATTGAGCTGAATCCCGGTCTTAACCGGACAGAGGAACGGGAATACAATGATAAGTACGGAATTTTGACCGAGGCATGGGCACCCTTTAGAGTGGGTGAGATTTTGAATGACGAAACGGTAACAAGGGTTGCCGAAAAGCACGGTAAATCACCTGCACAGGCAGTGCTTCGCTGGTGTCTTCAGATGGGTGTTGTGCCTCTGCCTAAATCCAAAACGCCTGAGCGTATTTTGGAAAATATAAGTGTTTATGATTTTGAACTTGATGAAGAGGATATGGCGGCTCTTAACAATGTTACACCTCATCCGCTTCGCCATCATCCTGATAATATTCCGTTTTAAGGAGTTAAAATATGCGACTTTATGACCCGAAAACCATACGTGAAGTCTTGTCCCGTAACGGTTTTTCTTTTAAAAAGAGCTTGGGACAAAATTTTCTTATAAATCCGTCGGTTTGTCCGAAAATGGCTGAAAGTGCTGTTGAAAACGGTGAGGAAGCGGTTATCGAAATCGGCCCCGGCATCGGTGTTTTGACAGCCGAGCTTTCAAAATGTGCCGAGAATGTATTATGTATTGAAATTGATGAGCGTTTGCGTCCGGTTTTATCCGAAACCTTGGCAGACTGCGATAATGTTGAGGTTGTTTTCGGTGACTGTATGAAGCTTGATATTGCCGAAATTATTGAAAAACGCTTTAAGGGTAAAAAAGTTTCGGTATGTGCTAATTTGCCCTATTACATAACCTCTCCGATTATAATGATGTTGCTTGAAAAGCGGTTGCCTATAACCTCGATTACCGTTATGGTTCAAAAGGAGGCCGCTGACCGCATTTGTGCCGAGGTCGGCAGTCGTGAATCGGGTGCGGTTACAGTTGCGGTTAATTATTACTCAAGACCGGAAATGCTCTTTAAGGTTTCACGCGGTTCGTTTATGCCATCACCGAATGTTGACAGTGCGGTGATAAGGCTGTCCGTTTTGGATAAGCCACCGGTTAAGGTTAAGGACGAAGAGGGATTTTTTACCTTTATTAAGGCTGCCTTCGGTCAGCGTAGAAAAACGCTTATAAACTCGGTCGGTGCCGCCGGACGTTGGACTAAGGATGATGTGAAGGGTGCAGTGGCTTCGTCAGGCTTAGATGAAAGCATTCGTGCCGAGGCACTCAGTATGCAGGAACTTGCCGATGTTTTTAATGCACTGTAATTTTTTATAACATTATATATATGAGTGCCATAATAAGCAACTCGTCGGTTTCATCGGTTGAGAGCAGGAAAATAAGTGCTATTATAATCAGAACATCATTATCTATGTGAAGGTTTTTGAAGTTGAATATTTTTAAAATTTCAAGACCTTTGAATTTACCTAAAAATCCACTTTTTTGAGGTGGATTGGAGTGCTTTTGTGCCGGCTGATTTTGGTGCTGAGGTCGTTGACCTTGAGTTTGTGTCGGCGTTGCCCGACTGTTGGAAGGCTGCTGGCTGTGACGCGGCGGATTGGAGCTGTTGTGGTTCGGTATCGGCGGACGGTCGTTACCTCGCAAGGCGTTGTCTGAGCGCCGTTGCATTTCACGGATTCTGCGTTCGGCATCAAGCTGCATTCGTTGAAGGTCGTTTTTGCTTTCGGGCATCTTACCACCGCCTTGTGTGTGAGTTGAGTTTAAAATAGTGAATCAAGAATGCCTTGCTCCTTCAATACCGGCAGTAAGGCGGCAATTTTTAATAATTTTACTGCCTTGTCAACCCTTTCTCGGCGTTCTGCCGAAAGGTGTGGCTTCAAGGCTAAAAGCAGGTCGCTTCTGCGGTCGGCTTGATTATTGTTCAAGACCGACACGAGGCTCATTATTTTACCTATATCAAATCCGTCAGGCAGGCTGAAGCCTTGGTCTGAGTTGTTTTCTGAAGGTTCGTCTTTAGGCGGTGCGTTATCCTTAAATAACGCATCCGCCAACGATTTTATTTTATCCATTCCGCCGGGACTTGAAAGTAGTTCTGAAATTTTGCCTGCCATATCCTCCATTTTTATTCCTCCTAATATAGTGTTGGCTATTTGTTGAACCTTTTGGCCAATTCATCGGTAATGCTTTTGTCCTTCATTACAGCTTTCACCTTGTCGGCTGAAGATTTATCCATTTTGGATAAAAGGCTGTTAACGTCACCTGACATTGCAGCGGTTTTCAGCTCCTCGGGTGTCATTCCAAGCTTTTTTGAAGCCATTTGAAGCATTGCGTTCAGCTGTTTTTCGTCCATAAAAACACCTACTTTTGATATAATGATTGTAGTTAGTCGAAACGCTCTAAAGGCGTTTCGACAAGCTACTTTTCAAGTGGCTTTAGCAAAATTAAATTGCAATTTAATTTTGCGCGACACTCATTTTAATGGAAAAGGACAAATTTTTATTAAAAATTTGTTGCAAAATCAAAGATTTTGTGGCGAAACAGGATTGTTTCGCCTAACCTTTTTCATTATAATACAATATATATTATGCAAATTTGCGATTGGTGATTACAAAAAGGGGTCAGGATAATGAGAATACTTGTTATGTCGGATTGCCATGGTTCAAGAAGGGCCGTTGAAACGGTGCTTTTTCGTCATAGTGACATAAATACGGTCTTTTATTTGGGGGACGGAATTGAGGACTTTTTTGCCGTAGCCGAATTTTTTAAAGGTAAAAATTATTATGCTGTTTCGGGTAATTGTGATTGGAACTCTTTGTATCCTTCCTTAGGTGAGGCGGTTTTAGAGGGAGTTAGGATTATTTATACCCACGGTCATCGATATGGGGTTAAATACGGTAATGAAAAGCTATATGAAGCTGCGGTCAACACTAAAGCTCAGTTGGTACTTTACGGTCATACACATAAGGCCGAGGCGGTTTATTCTGACGGAATATATTTTGTAAACCCCGGTGCACTGCACGGTGCCAGAGCAGGTCATGAGGGCTATGCCGTTATTGATATTACTGAAAAAGGTATTGTACCTTCGTTGATGAGGCTTTAGTGAATTGACTTTTTTAAAAAATTAGAGTATAATTGTGTAATGATTTGAGTGACGCTAAATTTCGGGAGGCGAAATAGGCTTGGATGTCTTAAAAAAATTCCGTAATACAATACTTTTTTTCTTAAAGGTATTGGTTATTGTTACGGTTACAGCGGCTTTTATCGGTGTTTGGCAGAATTTTTACCACGAGACCCTTTACAGCGGTAACGGTAATTTTTTGTTTGTTGCGTTGTATGTTGCTATTTTTGTCGTTTTCGGCGGAATATATGACGGCTTTAAGGTCGGTATTCAGCGTGTGCATGAGCTTTCTTACAGTCTTTCTCTGTCAGTTTCCTTTGCAAACTGCTTTATTTATGTAATACTTTGCCTTATTGCAGGCAATATGCTTAACCCATTGCCGCTTGTGATTTTAACGGTGTGTCAGGTGTTTATACTTATAGGACTTATGTATTCCTTAAGCCACGTTTATTTTGCACTTCATCCTGCACGTAAGGTTTTGGCGGTATTTGATGCCAATAGTCGTAATGATATCATAAAGAAAATATCACTTATTAAGGAACGGTTTACCCTTTCAAAGGGAATAACGGTTGACCGAGGCTTAGAGGAAATCAAGTGTGAAATCGACCGGCACGATACTATTTTGATTTGTGAATTCAACTCTGCCTTAAAGGATGAGGTTGTGAAATACTGCTACGCTCAGAATAAGCGGATTTATATTTTACCGTCGAGTGCCGACGCTATTATGAACGGCAGCTATCCGGTGCAGGTTTTTGATACTCCGGTTCTGTTTTTGCATAACGGCGGTCTTTCTATGGAGCAGAGGATTGTCAAGCGTACATTTGATATTATAGTTTCCGGCTTGGGAATTATAATTACAAGTCCCATTATGCTTTTGATTGCAATCGGCATTTTCATCTGTGACCGGGGCCCGATTATTTTCAAGCAGCCTCGGTATACACGCGACCAGAAAATTTTCAATATTTATAAATTCCGTTCAATGCGTGTTGCTACCGATAATGAGGTTAAAAAGACTACGGTTGATGATGACCGCATTACCTTGGTGGGTAAAATTATCCGTCCGTTCAGATTGGATGAGCTTCCGCAGTTATTTAACATTCTGTTCGGGCATATGTCGATTGTCGGACCGAGACCTGAAATGATTGAATTGGTTCATGACTATGCCGCAAAGCTGCCTGAGTTTAATATGCGTCATAAGGTTAAGGCAGGCTTAACCGGTTACGCGCAGATTTACGGTAAATATAACACTACTCCTCAAAACAAACTTAATATGGATATACATTATATAGAGAATTATTCGTTTTTGCAGGATATTAAGCTTTGCGCTATGACCTTGAAGATTTTGTTTGTGCGTGAAAGCACTGAGGGATTTAGCGAGGCAGACAGTGTGCTGAAAAACACCAAAAACAAGGAGAAATAACAATGGATAAAACATTAGTGGTTATGGCGGCCGGTATGGGTAGCCGTTTTGGAGGCTTAAAGCAGGTTGCTGCGGTAGGTCCTAACGGCGAGGCTATTTTGGACTTTTCAGTTTACGACGCCAAAAGAGCCGGCTTTACCAAGATTGTGTTTGTTATAAAGCACGCTATTGAAGAGGAATTCAAAGCAACCGTCGGCGCACGTGTTGAAAAGCAATTGCCGGTTGAGTATGTTTTTCAGGAGCTTAATGCTTTACCGAAAGGCTTTACTGTTCCCGAGGGCCGTGAAAAGCCGTGGGGCACCGGTCACGCTGTGCTTTGCTGTAAGGGGGTTGTAAAAACTCCGTTTGCCGTTATTAATGCCGACGATTTTTACGGTGCTTCGGCTTATCAAAAGATAGCAGAGGGCTTAGAAAATGCTGACGGCTATTGCATGGTCGGTTTTAAGCTCAAGAATACCGTTACCGAAAATGGCTATGTTTCGCGCGGCGTTTGTACCGTTGAAAACGGTCTGTTGGTGGACGTTGACGAGCATACAAAGATTGACAGCGACTGTAAATTTGTAAAAGAGGACGGCTCGGTCGGTCAGCTGTCACCCGATACTGTGGTATCAATGAATATGTGGGGCTTTACACCTGATTTGTTTGACTTTTTGGAGGACGGCTTTAAAAGGTTTTTAACCAAGCAAGGTACCGAATTGAAGTCGGAATTTTATCTGCCGCTTTTGGTGGATGAGCTTTTGAAATCGGGCAAAAAAACCGCAAGGGTGCTTGTGGCCGAGGACAAGTGGTACGGTGTTACATATAAAGAGGATATGCCGGATGTTGTCGGCGCTATCAAAACCTTGTGTGACCAGGGAAAATATATTTTTTAAGAAGTGGTTTTAATGGAAAAGTATGTAGTTGAGGCTAAAAATGCCGTTAGCGAATTAATCGAAGCAGCAGCCTTGAAAAAGGGACAGATTTTGGTGGTTGGCTGCTCGACAAGTGAGATTACCGGTAATAAAATCGGAACACAGTCGGTGCCTGAGGTTGCGGCAGAGGTTGTAACGGCAATTAAAAAGGAACTTGATGAAAAGGGCATATATTTAGCGGCTCAGTGCTGTGAGCATTTAAACCGGGCAATTATTGTTGAACGTGAGCTGGCTGATAGC
>CAJGBX010000004.1 GCA_904501685.1 Clostridiaceae bacterium | reverse complement strand
TTTTCTCAATGATTTTTTCAACTACAAATTCAATAATATTCATTTTTCAAACCCCTTTCGGTATAATTATCTACCTGCTAATTATACCATAATTGAAAGGTGGTGTCAATGAACAACTGACGATACCGATATACCTACGTCAGTGAGTAAACCTTTTAGCTCGGCTAACGGCATTGCATAGCGTTGGCTTAAATAACGTAAGCTTGCACCGATTTCGCCGTCAGGACCGCCGTATTGACTCATTATAAGTGCGGCTAGTTTTGGATTTGTTTGTTTGATTTTAATGGGATATTGCAGTTTTTTCTGATATTGCCACATTTAGTTTGCCTCCTTTTCCCAAGGCCACGGATTTTTTACCCAATCAAATCCGTTTGAGCCGATGTCACCTGATGCAGACAGGGGGCCGTATTCTTTCTCGTACTGCTTTAAAAATTCCATGTATCTTAGTCGGTATACATCAAACTTTTTTAAAGCTTCGGCATCATACGGATGCGTATCCAGATAAAGCACCATTTCGTGCATTGCAAATTGAGCTGCTCTGACACAGTTTAGTAATTGTTGCTTATCCATTAGTGTCTGCCTCCAGTGAATTTGCCGTAAAACGGCTTGTCAAGCTCGGGGAAGAGTGTTCCACGCTCTAATGCGTCGTTCTCGGCGTAAACATCACCTAATTTTTGAAAGGGGACATAAGCCATTGCAATAGGCAGTTTGTCCAGCGGTACATCAGAGAATTTTGAAGGATTCATTGGTTTTTCAGGCGGAATAAATCCGATAAATTTTAAATCTGTCATTCTAAACTCCTTTTAACATAAAAGTTAAATATAATCATGAGGAATTTGTCCTCATAACATACTATGAAGAGTTGAAAATAACAGTTCTAAAAAAATTGTATAAAATTTAAAAATAACACTTGAAATTTAACAACAAGTGTGGTAATATAGTTGCGTTGTCCGGGTGTAGCCCAGTTTGGTAGAGCGCTTGAATGGGGTTCAAGAGGCCGCAGGTTCGACTCCTGTCACTCGGACCAAAACTGCACTATTATTATGATACAAAACGGTATCGAAATAATGGTGCAGTTTTCTTTTGTGCCAACTTATTAGAGTTTTTTATATTTATAAAATAATAAGTATATTTAATCAGTATAAATTAAAAACCTTAGATACCGTAAGATATCTAAGGTTTTTAATTTTATTGATTTATTATTCCGTTAATGACTTCCTTTATTTTTACTAAGCGAGCTTCAGCCTCAGCTTTTGTTTTATCCTTGATTGAGTAGTAAACCTTAATCTTAGGTTCGGTGCCGGAGGGTCTGACCGCTAACCATGAGCCGTCGTTCCACACAAACTTCAAAACATTTTCTTTAGGCAGGTCACGTACGCCTGTACTGAAGTCAATTAGCTCCTTTAAGCCGTCAAACAGGGAAGTGCCGGAGGCTCTGAATGTACGCATAAGCTCCTGAATCTTCTCAGCACCATCCTTGCCGCTTAGAGTGAAGCTATCCTGAGTGTCCAAATAATAACCAAATTCAGCATAAATCTCATTCAAGCCGTCAACTAAGGTTTTACCCTGATTCTTATACCAAGCGGCCATCTGACAAATTAACATTGAAGCAACAACGGCATCTTTATCTCTTGCGTGAGTACCAACCAGGTAACCGTACGATTCCTCATAACCTATAACATATTCCTGTGAACCGTCAGCTTCATACTTGTTCATTTTATTGCCGATATATTTAAAGCCGGTAAGGGTCTCATCAACAAGTAAACCGAATTTCCTTGCAATATCAGCACCGATTTCTGATGTAACAATAGTCTTAATTATTGTAGACTTTTTACTTAAGGTATCCTTTTTCATATTAATGATAAAGTTTACAAGCATAGCACCGGTTTGGTTGCCGGTGAAAAGGACATATTCGTCACCGTTTTTAACTGCAATACCAACACGGTCGCAGTCAGGGTCGGTGCCTAAAACCAAGTCAGCGTCAATTTCCTTAGCTTTTTCAATGGCAATGGTAAGTGCGGCTTTATCCTCAGGGTTAGGACTGCGAACGGTAGAAAAGTTGCCATCAGGCATTTCCTGTTCTTTAACAACCGTTACATTCATTCCGTTAAGGATTCTCTTGACAGGAACACATCCGGTACCGTGAAGCGGTGTGTAAACAATCTTCAAATCAGATGCTTGGGTATAGAGCGACTGAGTGGAAATTTCTTCTAAAAATTTATTTAAAACATTCTCACCGATTAATTCTATACCGTCATTGGAATCAGAGAAGGGGATAGAAGAAAAGTTTGTGATGTTATTTATATATTGAATAGCCGACTTAGCATCCTCGGTGCAAAGCTGACAACCTGTACTATCGTACACCTTATAGCCATTATATTCCTTCGGGTTGTGTGATGCAGTAATCATAATGCCTATTGAACAACCTAAAAATCGTGTTGTAAAGGATAAAACGGGGACAGGAACATAAATGTCGTAAAGATAAACCTTAAAACCGCAAGAGGCAAAAATTCCGGCGGCTGTTTTAGCAAAAAATTTAGAATTGTTACGTGTATCGTAAGCAATTGCAACCGTTAGATTATCCGGATGCTGGGCCTTTGCAAACTGTGCAACACCAAAAGAAGCTAAGCCTACAGTGTACTTATTCATACGGTTTGAGCCGGCACCCATTATACCGCGCATACCTGCTGTGCCAAACTCAAGTTCCTTATAAAAGCGGTCTTCAATTTCCTTTTCGTCGGTGATGCTCAAAAGCTCTGCCTTGGTTTCCTCGTCAAAGGTTAACCATTGCTCATATTTTTGTCTATATGTCATAATAGCTCCTCCTAAATTGAACAGTATAATACTTAATTATTATAATATTATAATAACCCAAAGTCAAGCGACGTGTCGGGTTCAATTATAATTTTTGATGTTGCTAATTGTTTTACTTGCTAATTTTTGAAAAGTATTATATAATTTATATAAATTAAAACTTTTGAAGGGTTGTGTAAGTTATGTATCATCTTGCGGTTGATATCGGTGCTTCAAGCGGACGTCATATTGTCGGTTGGTTGGAAGATGGTGTTATGAAGTATGAGGAGGTTTACCGTTTCTATAATGGACTTGATAACATCGACGGTTCTCTTTGCTGGAATACCGAGCGTTTGTTCTCAGAAATCATCAATGGTATGAAAAAGTGTGCCGAGGTTGGTAAGATTCCTTCAACAATGGCTATTGACACTTGGGGCGTTGACTTTGTGTTGCTTGATAAGGACGGTAAAATAGTCGGAAATTCTGTCGGCTACCGTGACTCAAGAACCGAGGGCTATATCGAGAAGGCTTTTGAAACTATGTCTAAGCGTGCTTTGTATGACGAGACCGGCTTGGGTACAAATACCTATAATACTCTTTTTCAGTTGCTTTCATTAAAGGATAATCATCCTGAACAGTTAGAGGCTGCTTGTGATTTCCTTATGATTCCGGACTACTTTGTTTATTTATTAACCGGCAATAAGTTTAATGAGTATACAAATGCTACTACTACCGAGCTTATTGATGTTCATACTAATACATGGTCTAAGAAGGTTTTAGATACATACGGTATTAAGAAGTCATTGTTCCGTGAGTTGTCTATGCCCGGAACTAAAGCGGGTAAGCTTAAGTCTGAAATCAAGGAAAAGGTAGGCTATGACCTTGATGTTGTTCTTGCGGCATCTCATGATACCGCTTCGGCAGTAATGGCTATACCGTCAAACGGTGATAATGTTATGTACATCAGCTCGGGAACATGGTCCTTGATGGGTATTGAGTCTATGACTCCTCAGCTTGCCGATATTTGTATGGAGCATAGCTTTACTAACGAGGGCGGCTATAACTACAGATATACTGTTCTTAAAAATATTATGGGTCTTTGGATGATTCAGAGTGTTAAAAAGGAATTAAACGATAAATATTCTTTTAGTGAGCTTTGTGATATGGCTGCAGAAAATGCTGATTTCCCGTCTATTGTTGATGCCATAGATAACAGATTCTTGGCTCCCGATAATATGATTGACGAGGTAAAGGCCTTCTGTAAGGACACAAATCAGGATGTGCCTGAGACGGTTGGAGAAATTGCTGCTGTTATTTATAATAGCTTGGCAGCCTGCTACCGTGATTGCGCAAATGAAATTGAGCAGTTTACAGGTAAAAAGTATCCTGCTATCAATATTATCGGTGGAGGCAGTAATGCGGAATATCTTAATAAGGTGACCGCCAAAATGTCGGGACGCACTGTTTTGGCAGGACCTTCTGAGGCAACTGCAATCGGCAACCTTATGGCACAGATGCTGAGCGTTAATAAATTCAATGATTTAAAGGATGCACGTGACTGCGTAATTAAATCCTTTGGGATTAAAACCTACAATTAAATATACTGTTAAAGCCGCCGTATTTATCATAAATACGGCGGCTTTTGTTAAAAAAATAAAAAATTATTTTCCCTTTCGAATCAAAGTCATAATAGCTCCTTGTTCTTCATCCGAAAGACTTCGAATATGATCAATAATCTCTTGTTCATCTTCGTTTAAAACATAGGTCTTTAAATTGTTATTACTGTTATTGTAATTTATATCTTGTCCTATCATATATTTATTTGATAGTTTTTCATTGAGGGCGGAAACATAACTTTCTTTACCGAAAATCAAATAATCACTGGAAACATTAAATAATTCGCAAAGCTTTTTAATAGCAGAGATTCGAGGCTCTACATTAGTCTCATAGCGTGCTAAATTATCTCGCTTTATTCCCATAGCTTCTGCTACGCTTTCTTGAGTTTTTAAGGTTGGATGATTAGTGCGTAATTCATATAAACGCTGACCTATTTCCGTTCGTTTAGTATCCTTTGCCATAAATATCTCCTTTAATATTTGTACTTGACTTAATTGAAAAAAGTTGATATAATCATTTAGTCGAGCTGGAGTGGCTCAGTTGGTAGAGCAGCTGATTCGTAATCAGCAGGTCGTGGGTTCAAGTCCCATCTTCAGCTCCATAAAAAAGTCGCCTCAAGGCGGCTTTTTTTAATTCTATAGCTTTGTACCGGTTAACCCTTCGGTAGCATTAATTAAAACCTGTACGGGATTTTTATAAAAATTATCTTTAACAATTTGTGCTGATTCATCATCTGGAACTAATAGCTTTACCGAAACCATCTCACGTTGACCTTCCATAACACTGCAGGTAATATAGTAGCCATTATCACATTTTTCAATCAATACCTTGTTATCACGTTCGTTTTTTATACGTTGAATAATTTCCTCGCTTATTTTCATCGTTCGCTCCCGGATGGTAAGGGGAACATTGTTGCCGAGTGCTTCTGTGATATTCTTACAGTCACCGGTTGCAATATAGAACTTCAACCCGTTTTCCTCATAGGCAACACCGATGTTGCCGCCTTCTTCCAAATCAGAAATTGCGAAGGCTACTTCGAAATAGTTGGCTATACCGTCAAAATGCAGGCGTTCCTTTACTCTTTCAAGGGGCACGGGTACTTTTGAATACTGTAGTAAATAGCAAATAAGAACCCTTATTTCAGTTCGACTTTGAAGCCCGCCGGGGTTTACACCTGCTGACATTGCATCGGATATTAACATAGCCTCAACTCCTTTTCATTATATTATACACTAATTTTTCACAAGAAACAAGTAATTTGTGTTGAAAATTCAAGATTTTTGTTATATACTTAAATTAAATATTATGCTTGCGAGGGCTTTATGAGAAAGAAATTATTAATTAAGGAAATTGAGAGTGTAATCAACCGTAATAATGAGCTTTTTGAAAAATGCAGTATACTTGAGCAAAGACTTAATGAAAAGAATAATGAGCTAGATAAGTTAAATCTTATCTTGGAGGAGCAGCGTGCTGAAAATGATATTTTGAGGCATACAATTGAAACACGCTTGTCCGAAAAACAGTGTAATAACGCTGTAATTACTGAAATCGAGGAAAAGTCTGAAATTTCTGAGGAAATGCAATCTGAAACCTGCGTTACTGAAGAAAATACAGAGTTGAAGGAAGAAATAACCGAGGTGATTCAAGAGCCGATTGATGTCAAGGTGGATTTTGAGCAGCTTATAAATGAAAGTGTACTTAAGCTCTCTTCTTCAGCAATAGGCAGGGTAGTGCTCAGGTGTGCTGAGGTTTGCAATACTTTTTCAAATAACAATTATCAAAATTCGAAGGACCTGGTAAACCTTGCACTGGGTCGTACCGAAGTGTTTAAGTCAGAGGTGCTGCAACTAATTTCAACCGATTCAAGTGAGGATATACTTTTAGCTGAGCTAAATTTAAAGGAGACCGAGGTTAAGGAATATTTTGAGCTTTTATTACGTCAACAGTAAACATTGTTAATTATTTAACAATGTTTTAGTTGATTTTTAAAAAAATTGTTAAAAATTAGTTTAATTTTTAACAAACCACTTGACAAACTTCGAGCATATTATATAATATATGTAATACATTTAGCCACCGTTGGTGGCATTTATGGAGGAGAATTAATATGTATAACATTAAAACCTACAATAAAATTTCAGCTATAGGCTTGGATGAATTTGATAAGACAGCATATACCTGCGGTGATGAGGTTGCAGATCCTGTTGGCGCTATTGTGCGTTCGGCTGCTTTGCACGATACAGAGTTTCCGAAGTCTTTGCTTGCAATTGCACGTGCCGGTGCCGGTACAAATAACATTCCGGTTGACCGTTGTGCTGAGGAGGGTATTGTTGTCTTCAATACTCCCGGTGCAAACGCAAACGCTGTTAAGGAGCTTGTAATTGCAGGTTTGTTAATCTGCTCACGTCGTGTAATCCCCGCTATTAAGTGGGCTGAGACTTTAAAGGGCAATGGTGCCGAAGTCGGTAAAATGGTTGAAAAGGGTAAGGGTGCCTTCGTTGGTCCTGAAATTAAAGGTAAGAGCCTCGGTGTTATTGGCCTGGGTGCAATTGGTGTTCAGGTTGCCAATGCAGCAAACCACTTAGGTATGAAGGTTTATGGCTATGACCCGTATTTGTCTGTCGATGCCGCTTGGAATCTTACTCATAATGCTATTCATGCTATTGATTTGAATGAAATTTTTGAGAAGTGTGATTATATTACACTTCACGTTCCGCTTACCCCCGATACTAAGGGCTTAGTTAATGCTGAGACTATTGCAAAATGTAAGGATGGTGTCCGCATTTTGAACTTTGCCCGTGGTGATTTGGTTAACTCTGCTGATTTGCTTGCCGCCTTGGATGCCGGTAAGGTTGCAGCTTATGTTACTGACTTCCCGTCAGATGACGTAATCGGTGCAGACGGTGTTATCGCTATTCCTCACCTTGGTGCTTCAACTCCTGAGTCTGAGGATAACTGTGCTATGATGGCAGCTCACGAGTTAATTGACTATATTGAGAACGGTAATATTGTCAACTCAGTTAATATGCCGAATATTTCGATGCCTAAGATGGGTGCTGAGCGCATTTGTGTAATTCACAAAAATGTTCCTACCGTTATCAATAAGATTTCGGGTATCGTATCCGATGCTAACATCAACATCGAAAATATGCTTAATAAGTCCAAGAAGGATTATGCTTATACTATGCTTGACCTTAACGAAACTGATGTATCTAAGGTTGAAAAAATTGCCGATGCAATCGGTGAACTTGATGAAGTCATTAAGGTAAGAGTTATAAAGTAATGGATGACCATTTTTTAAGAAGACAGGAAGAACGTAAGCGTCAGGAACGGTTAAAAAGAGCAAAGCGTAAAAATATGATTATTTATATTGAAACGCTTGTTATTTTCGTTTTGATGGTTGCACTAGTAGTTGTCAGCATTAATTATGTATCTTTAAAGGGTGAAATTACCGACATACCTCCAGAGTCTACCGTTTCCGGTAGCTTTAGTGGGCCTGCGGTTGATACAAGCTCCTCTGATGCGTTGAAGGCAGAGCTTGACAAATGGTATATGAAGCTTGTTAATCCGGATAATGCAGTCGACCGTAATTTTATCTCAAGTGTTGACAGAGGTGAGATTAATTCAAGGTATACCAGTGGCTCTGAGTCAAGTAAAACACTTGATAAAAGAGTAATTGAGCACTTCGAAAATATGTGTAAGGATGCAGCAAATGACGGTATTACGTTGATTTCAATATCTTCATACCGTACCTATGCTTATCAAGAGGGGCTTTATAAAAACCGTGTTCAACGTTGTATAAACGAAGGATTATCAAGGGCTGAGGCAGAGAAAAAGGCTGCAACCATTGTTGCACTCCCCGGAACCAGTGAGCATCATTTAGGGCTTGCTGTTGATATTAATTCAGTTGAGGAATCTTTTGAAAACACATCTGCTTTCAGATGGCTTAAAGAAAATGCAGAGAATTATGGCTTCATTTTGCGCTATCCTAAGGACAAGCAGGGGATTACCAAAATTATTTATGAGCCGTGGCACTATCGTTTTGTAGGCGTTGAACACGCTAAGGCAATGAATGACCTCGGTATGTGCTTTGAGGAATATGTTGATTACCTTAAAAACGGCGGCGTAAGTTAAAATTTCTTAAAATTATAGTTGACAAATGAAGTTTTGTGTGCTATAATCCATTAGACAACAAAGAAGGGCTATCCGCTCTCACCTCACGGTTTCGTCCTAAGAGGTCAATATTCATTACCGTTATTTACGGTGTTTTATGTTTATTGAAGTGCGGATATTTATGTCCGCACTTTTGTTTTTCACTTTTCGGAGGTGCTTTACTATCAGTAAACAAGAACTGCATATTAATGAAGAAATTAAAGAGAAAGAGGTTCGAGTTGTCGATTTCGACGGTTCTCAGCTTGGTCTTATGTCCTCTAAGGATGCTTTGAAAAAAGCTATGGAAAAGGATCTTGACCTGGTTTTGATTGCTCCAAATGCTAAGCCGCCTGTTTGTAAGATTATGGACTATGGTAAGTATTTGTTCGAGCAAGCAAAGCGTGAGAAGGAAGCCAAGAAAAAGCAAAAAACCGTTGAAATAAAGGAAATTCGTCTCGGTCTTGCAATTGATGTTCACGATTTTGAAACTAAAGGTAACCAGGCTAAAAAATTTCTCACAGGTGGGGATAAGGTAAAGGTTTCAATCCGTTTCAGAGGTCGTGAGTTAGGTCACCCGGAAATCGGTCTTGACGTTATGAAGCGTTTTGCCGATTATTGCTCGGATGCAGCAGTTGTAGAAAAGCCTGCCAAAATGGAAGGCCGTAATATGCTTATGTTCCTTGCTCCGAAACCGGTTAAATAAGTTAATCATTTCTTAAGGAGGAAATTCAAATGCCTAAGATTAAAACACACAGTGGTGCTAAAAAGCGTTTTAAACTTACCAAGCTCGGTAAAGTAAAGCGCGCACACGCTTACAAGTCACACATTCTTAACAAGAAGACCACCAAGCGTAAGAGAAATCTTCGCCAGGCCGCAGTTGTTGATGTAACAAATGTAGCAAAGGTCAAGAAAATGCTTCCTTATAAATAAGGGAAACCGCTAACAAAAACAAACGGAGGTTGCTAACATGGCACGTATTAAAGGCGCTATTATGACGCGCAAAAGAAGAAAGAAAGTATTAAAGCTTGCCAAGGGTTACTTTGGTGCTAAGTCTAAGCTGTTTAAAACCGCCAAGGAAGCGGTTATGAAATCCGGCAATTATGCTTACATCGGTCGTCGTCTTAAGAAGAGAGATTTCCGTAAGCTCTGGATTACCAGAATTTCTGCAGCTGCTAAAATGAATGGTATGAACTATTCAACATTTATGAACGGTCTTAAGAAAGCAGGTATCGAATTGAACCGCAAGATGCTTTCTGAGATTGCTATTCATGATGAAGCCGGCTTTACCGCTCTTTGTGATAAGGCAAAGGCTGCATTGAAATAATTTATATTTCAAAATTAAAAACCGAGGCTTTTGCCTCGGTTTTTTGTATAGTTATATAGTTTCAGACCCACCCTGCCGTAAACCGTCGATTAATAACCTGCAAATAGCAGGTGGGTGTTGACCTTGCTGCTTTGTGCTTCCAACGTCCGGCAAAAACCGGGAGGCCTGCATACCCACAGCGAGAGTACAACTCCCTAAAATAAAGGTTGTAGGGTTATAATAGACAGAATACACGAACAGGGCAGGCGGTATAACGATAATTAATCCTCTGCTTCTTCGATTTCAAAAGCATCCTGTAAACGCTCGGTAAATGCGTCTACAATCATATTATACTCATCATCGTCTTCAATATCCTCAAAAAATTCTTCGTTGTTTTCCTCAACAACCTTTAATATGACAAGCTCGCCGCTGTCATCAAGCAGCTTTTGAGGGTCATCATAAACCGGAAGAAGTGCAACATAGCGTGCTTCATCAGTTTCAATACGGTCAAGCACCTCAAAGGTGTATTCGACACCATCATCGTCCTCTAAGGTAATAATATCGGGATTGTATTCCTTATCCATAATTTTTCTCCTTTAAATTTATTTAAATTTAACTTTTAGTATACCTTATTTTAACCTATTTTTTATGATTAGTCAACAGAATTATATTAAAATCAAAAAGTACTCTTCCAAACGGAAAAGTACTTTAAAATTTAAAGTAAAATAGGTTGAATTTGACGGTTTTGTAAGGCAGCTTCTATTGTTTTTGGAATCAAATTAAAATCCGATATGCACGAGTTATGCTTATATTGAGGCATATCCTGCTTAAACGGTACAAAATAAATGTTCTTACAGTTCATTAATGTTCCGATGTTTTTAGCTGATGCACCTAATGCATCATTTGTAGACGGTGCTAAAATCAGTGGCCGTTCATTTCTTAAATGTGCTTTTGCAGCCATAGTAACAGATGTGTCGGTGATACCGTTGGCTAATTTACCTAATGTATTTCCGGTACAGGGTGCTATAACCAGCACATCAAGTAGCATCTTTGGTCCAATCGGTTCAGCTCCTGCAACGGTATGAATGCATTTTTTACAGCAAATTTCTTCAATATTATTGATAAAATCTTCAGCCTTGCCAAAGCGTGTGTCGGTTGTGTATACGGTTTCCGATAAAATCGGAGTGATTTCATATCCTTCGTCAATTAAGGCCTGCAACTGTCCGGGTATTTCACTGTGTGTGCAGAATGACCCGCAAACTGCAAAGCCTAAGCATATTTTGTTCAAGTTGTTTCCTCCTTATTGATTTGGTTTAGGTATTTAATTATTTCCTCTGCAATATAATTTCCGGCAGTAATTGATGAGTATTTTCCGGGTAAACCGCCGTAAACTCCACACTTAATATGTCTTAGCTGAGCTTTAGAAAGATTAATTTTTGAGTCGGTGGCCAAATCCAAAAACATCATTTCTTCTGAGCATTTTTCAAAGAAATCGTCATCAAAAATCGGGTAGGGCACTGTATTAAATACATAGTCGGCGTTATAACAGGCATTTTGGCAATTTTCTGTCAGCAAAGGAATTATACCGTCTGACTCAATTGTTGCTAAAGTACCCTCACTTCTTGATGTGGCCGTAACCTTGGAGCCTAAGGCTTTAAGATATTTTGCAAGCTGTTTTCCGATCCTGCCATAGCCGATAACTACCGAATTTGAGTCGTAAATACTTTTGTCGGTTTCATTTATTGCTATTGACAGTGCCGCTTCAGCTGTAAGCACTGCATTTTTTACGGTTAAATATTCGCTGTCATAGTAATCGTAATATTTAATTCCGTTCTTTTTAAGTGTTTCCTTAAGGTCACCCTTGATAATTCCGCCCAATATTAAAGCAGGTTTATATTTTATTATATCGCTTAAATAATATCGTTCATTGCTTAAGGGTGTATTTACTAAAACACCGTCACGTGTTATCGGCAAGGGTAAAATAATAATATTATTTGTTTCGATTGCCTTTTGTAAATCGTTATATTCGGTAAATTTGCCGTGTGAATTTAAGCCTAGGACACTTACGTTAAAGCCAATGTTCTTTAAATGCTCGGCAGTACTGATACTGCGTCGGTCTCCGCCTACAAAACATATATTGTATTTTGAAAACAAAATAAAACACCTCACAAATGCTTCAATACATTTTATGAGGTGTTATTTTGTTTGCTACTTGGTTTAAATAAGCTTTAGTAAATTTTCCTTATGGTTTTGTTCGGGGTTTTCAATTACAATTTCTAAAAGTCTGTTAAGGGTTTCGCCGATTTCAGGGCCGCTAAACCCTGATTTTATCAAATCGTTACCTGTTATGGCTAAATGATTAATCAAATAAGGCTCTTTGTTTTCTACTATTTCGGTTAATGTTTTGGTAAGAAAACTTATATCAGTGCCTAAAACGTTATAGTAATTAAATAAACCTTTTATATGCTCAATAGAGCAAAATTTTAATGATCTTTTCAATTCGGATTTGGTCGTAATTGTCGGTAAATTCAAAAGTTTAGTATAAATTTTCACACTGTCAATTGTTTGATTATCGGCTTTAAGATTTTTTAATACTGAAACTGCTTCAGTATTAAAAAGGTGACAAAGCACCGAAAATCTAAGTGAAAAATCACTTATAAGCTGATTAATTACATTCGGTATTTTTGTTGCGTTTAACCCTAAAAACTCTAAAGCACCGCTAAAAAGCAAAGGTGAGAGTGCATCAGGCTGCTTTGAAGTTATAGCTTTTTTCAGTTCGACAAAAATCCGTTCAACACTGATACTTTCAAGTAAATAAGATAACCTTATTGCACTTTCAAGTGAGTCATTTTCGATATTAAAGCCTAACTGTGCTGAAAAACGGAAAAGCCGCATTATTCTTAATGCATCATCAAAAAAGCGTTCATTAGGATTGCCTATACAACGAAGTGTATTAGACTTTATGTCATCAAGTCCGTTTTCAGGGTCGAAAATACCTGATTTTAAATTAAAGCAAATTGCATTAACTGTAAAATCGCGTCGTTTTAAATCGTCATTAATGCTTTTAACAAAATGAACATTATCGGGTGCACGGTGGTTTGAGTAGCCACCTTCGGTACGGTAGGTGGTAACTTCAATATTTCCGTGCGGTGTTACAACTGTAACAGTGCCGTGCCGGATGCCAGTAGGAACAGTTTTCGGGAAAATAGACATAATTATTTCAGGCTCTGCATTGGTGGCTATATCGTAATCGGACGGTATCAGACCCATAATAAGATCACGAACCGCACCGCCGACACAAAAAGCCTCAAAGCCTGCGTTTTCAATAGTTATTAAGCTGTCGGAAACGTATTTTGGCAGGTTTAATTCCATAATTTTCTCCGAAAACAAAAATTTATGTTTATTTTTTCACGGTTAAGATGTATAATTAAAATACAAGATTATTATAACTGTATTTAAGCAAAAAGGGAAGTGCTTATTTTGAAAATAAATATTTCTGAGGACAAAATTATTGAAAATGCTAAAAAAATTCATATGATTGGTATAGGCGGTTCGGGTATGTGTCCGCTTGCCGAGATTTTGCACTCTAAAGGTTATATCTTAACCGGTTCGGATGTTAACGAAAGTGATCCGTTAAAAAGAATACGAGCACTCGGTATAAATGTATTTATGGGGCACGAGCCTCAGAATGTTCACGGTGCCGATTTAATTGTATATTCCGCTGCTATAAACCAGCAAAATCCTGAGCTTCAAGAGGCAGCTCGCTTAGGTATTCCTACAATGGAACGTTCTAAGCTTTTAGGTGCTGTTACCCGTAAATTTGACCGGGTTATCGGTGTTGCAGGTACTCATGGAAAAACGACTACAACCTCTTGCCTTACGCAGGTTTTGGTTATGGCAAATGCCGACCCGACTGCCGTTATCGGCGGTAGATTACCCCTTATTAATGCTAACGGAATAGCCGGAAAATCAGAATTTATGGTTTGTGAGTCGTGTGAATTTGTCGATACTTTTTTACAGCTTTCACCCGATATGGCAGTACTTTTGAATATCGATAATGACCATCTTGATTATTTTAAAACTATGGATAATCTGGTAGCATCATTTAAAAAATTTGTCGGTATGTCGAAAGTTGCGGTCATAAACGGTGATGATAAATTAGCGATTAAAACTGTTGACGGATTTTCGGGCGAGGTTATTACCTTTGGCTTGGAAGAAAGCAACGATTACTATGCAACAAATATTGAAAAGGGTAGTTTCGGATTTGGCTATACAGTTAATTTCAAGGGTCAGCCGTTGTTTGATCTGACTTTATCGGTACCCGGTAAACATAATGTTTTAAATACTCTTTCGGTTGTTGCTACTTGTCGGTATTACGGAATAAATGATAAAGATATTAAGAAGGGCATAGAAGCTTTTGGCGGTGCAGGTCGCAGATTTGAACGTTTAGGTGAATGGAACGGTATTACCCTGGTTGATGATTATGCTCATCATCCGACCGAGCTTTCGGCTACGCTTAATGCCGCAAAACAGTTGCATTTTGATAGAGTTATCGCTGTTTTTCAGCCGTTTACCTTTTCCCGCACTGAGCTGCTTAAAAATGAATTTATCGAAGCCTTGTCGATTGCGGATAAGGTGATATTGACCCCGATTATGGGTTCGCGTGAGGTTAACACTACCGGTATTTCTTCAGAGGATTTAGCTAAAGGTTTAAGTGATTGCGTTTGTGTAGGTAATTTAAACGAGGCGGCAGAGGTAGCCGTTAAAATGGCTCAGGAACGTGATATTATCATCACAATGGGCGGCGGTGATATTTATAAATCCGCATATATAATGCGTGAAATGCTATCTAAATAAATAAAACAGGACTTCACTGTTTAAAGTGAAGTCCTGTTTTATTTATTATTCAATTTTAATTGTCTGCCAAAGCTCTTCAAAATACTTAATTATTTTCGGGTCAAGATTATGGAAATATTCGGTTTTAATTTCGTCCTGGTTTTCAGGGTACAAAAATTCATTACCGGCTAAATCATAGTCGGGATGCTCCAAAACTGCAGTATTAGGCGTTGCATAGCAGATGTAATTTGCGTTAGCTACGGCAACATTAGGGTCAAGTAAAAAATTTATGAAAAGTAACGCCGCCTCATAGTTTTGGCTGGAAGAGGGTATACAGATTGAATCAGCAAAAATGTTCGTTCCCTCTTTAGGATAAACAAACTTTAAATCCGGATTAACGTCTGCCATTGTGAGATAATCACCGGCATAATAGGGAGCAATTGCGGCATTTCCGCCCTCCATTTTATCAAAGACTTCATCCATTACACGTCCTTGTAAAATTTTGTTTTGTTCTCTTAGCTTGTCGGCTGCCTTGTCCCAATCTGCTTTATTTTCGGAATTAATATCAATTCCCATATAGAATTGTGCGATAGCAAAAGCGTCTCTTGGATTATTAAAGGTCAGGATGTTATCCTTATATTTTTCATCCCACATAATTCCCCAGCTGTCAGGCGCTTCGGTTACTACTGTTTGATTGTAAATAAGACCAACCATACCGACACTGTATGGAACGGAATATTTATTATCGGGGTCGTAATAAGCACCTTTATATTTTTCATCAATGTACTTATAATTTGGGATTTTGGAAAAATCGATTTCCTTTAATCTGCCCTCAGACCTCATACGGTCAATCATATAATCCGAAGGAATGATAATATCATAACTAACCGATTCACTTTGCATTTTGCCGTACATAGCCTCATTACTGTCAAAGGTTGTATAGTTTACGGCAATTCCGGTTAATTTTTCAAAGGCACCTATAACATCCAAAGAACCCTCACTGCCGTCAGAAATATACTCACCCCAGTTAAATACATTAAGGGTAGTACCTTTGAGCTTTTCTGCCATTTCGGCATAGTATTCGGGATTTTCCACATCAACCTCGGTATTTGAGTTGCCGAAGCCCGACATAACAAAAAGACCGACAATGAGCATTACAGCTATGATAATACAAATATATTTTTTCATCAGCTTGCCTTACGTCCTTTCTTTTTATCATCGGACTGAATGATATTAAGCAGTATCATAAGCACTAAAATTATGATAAACATAATGCTTTCAAGTGCATAGACATCCGGCTTCATCGGTTTTCTGGTCATTGAATATATCAAAAGAGGCAACGTTTGATAGGTACCGTTTGTGAAATAGCTGATTACAAAATCGTCAAGTGACATTGTAAAGGCCATAATGAAGCCAACAATTATACCGGGTGTGATAGAGGGGAGTACCGCTTTAAAAAATGCTTCGACTGATGTGCAGCCTAGGTCCATAGCAGCTTCCGTGAGGTGCTTGTCGGTAGAGCTTAATCTCGGTAAAACATTTAAAATCACATAAGGAAGTCCGAATGTGATATGTGCAATTAAAATGGTGATGAAATTTACCGAGTTAATAAGATTTAAAATTCTGCCTATAAAAACAAACATCAGCATCATCGAAATACCGGTAACAACCTCAGGGTTCATCATCGGTATATTTGTGATTGACATTATTGTGCTTTTTGTCCACTGCTTTTTCATTTTGCTGATACCTACTGCGGCAACTGTACCCAAAACCGTCGAAACTATCGAGGAAAGCAAAGCTAAAATAAGCGTGTTGCGTAATGCACCAAGCATATCTCCGCCGTAAAGGAATAACTCCTTATACCAGCGAAGCGAAAATCCCTCAAATACAGCGGTGCCTGTGCCGGAATTGAATGAAAACACAAGCATAACAATCATTGGAGCGTACAGTAAAATAAGAATTAAAGCAATAAAGATACCTCTTAATACTCTCATATTACAATACCTCCCGATGAGTTTTCTTCGTCATTATCCGAGAAGTTATTGACTACAGCCAAACTTATTACAATAATCAGCATTAATACAAGAGAAATAGTTGCACCGATGTTGTAATCGGGTGCACCCGAGCGGTAGAATTTCTCTTCAATAATATCACCAATCATAACAATTCTGCCCTCGCTGAAAATACGCGAAATGTAGAAGGTACTGACACAAGGAACAAAAACCATAGTAATTCCTGAAAGTACACCGGGTATGCTTAACGGCAGAATGACCCTTTTAATAGTGCCGAATACGTTACAGCCGAGATCACTCGATGCCTCGAGTAAGGATTTATCAACCTTAGAAATACTTGAGTAAATAGGCAAAATCATAAAGGGTAAATAGTTATAAACCATACCGAAAATGACCGTTCCGGCTGAGCCTAAAAAGGTTACGGCAGGCAGTCCGAGACTTTCTAAAAAAGTGTTAAGTATACCGGTACGCTCTAAAATTTGACGCCAGGAATATGTACGTACAACTAAATTCATAAGCATTGGAAGCATTACAAGGAGCATCAGCATACCTTGAACCGACGCACTTGTCTTGGACATACAGTATGCGAACGGATAGGATAGCAGTAAGCAGATTACAGTTGCTATTAATGCATAAAGCATTGACATACAAAAAACATACATATAATCACGTGAGGTGAAAAAGGTTGTGATATTTTCGAATGTGAACTGACCGTCGGCTGTTGTAAAAGCATAATAAACAACAAAAATCAACGGTACAATAATGAAAAGCACCGACCATAATAGATAGGGTGCATTAAGCACAACCTGACCGCTTTTGTTTTTATTCATCAGCGGATTCCTCCAAAGCCTGAGCCTCAGCCGACTCTTCGTTCATTTCGTCAAGCTCTTCACTGTAAGAACTATAGTCACCGAAGGTGCCCGAGTATTCACTCTTTTTCATAATATGGATTGCATCCGGCTCAATGTAAAGACCGACAGTTTCGCCGACCTCGTGCTTGTCGGTGGTTTGAATCATCCATTTGAAGTTATTGATATCAACGATAATTTCATAATGTACACCTAAAAATGTGACCGAGGTGACCTGACCCTCAAGCATACCGTTCATAGGCGGTACAATGTCAACATCCTCAGGACGGATAACAACGTCAACCTCTTCATTTAAGTTAAAACCTGAGTCCAGGCAGGTGAACTGCTTGCGGTTGATTTCAACTAAAAAGTCCTTCCGCATAATGCCGTCAATAATGTTACTTTCACCGATAAAGTCAGCAACAAAGGCGTTTTCAGGCTCATTGTAAATATCGGCAGGTGAGCCGATTTGCTGAATACGTCCTTTATCCATTACTACAACGGTATCCGACATAGATAATGCTTCTTCCTGGTCATGGGTAACAAAAATAAAGGTAATACCTGTACGTTTCTGCAGCGCCTTTAATTCGACCTGCATATCCTTTCTGAGCTTTAAATCAAGTGCAGATAAAGGCTCGTCAAGAAGTAAAACCTTAGGATGATTGATGATTGCACGTGCAATTGCAACACGTTGCTGCTGACCGCCTGAAAGTGTGTCGATTTTGCGTCGTTCAAGACCTTTAAGATTGACCATTTCAAGCATTTTGCTAACCTTTTCGTTGATTTCGGATTTTGGTGTATTTTTAACCTTTAAACCGAATGCAACGTTATCGTAAACATTTAAGTGCGGAAACAGTGCATAACGCTGAAAAATAGTGTTAATGTGTCTTTTATGAGGCGGAACTGCGTTTATGTTTTTGCCCTCAAAAAAAACATCTCCGTCTGTCTGAGACTCAAAGCCTGCAATAATACGTAAGGTGGTAGTTTTTCCACAGCCCGAAGGTCCAAGGAATGTGACAAACTCACCGTTCTTGATAGTGAGGTCAACACCGTCAAGAACCGTATTAGAGTCATAAGACATACGGATATTTTTTAATTCAATAATATTTTCGCTCATTTAAGCATCCCCCTTTGCGGTAGTAGGTACTAGGAATAATCAGTGCGAGATACCCGTTAAGTCTATTGTCAAAAGCCCTCGCAAAGGGTTTTTCATAGTCCTCATACCGTTTGAACAGCAGCAGTAGGGACTACGGCTTAAAACTTGACTTAACTCAATTCAACACAGATGCAAAAACGCATTGATGTAATATTATAGATTTTTCACTGAAATGTCAATGGTTTTTGATAAAATACTGCATTTTTTATAGTAAAATCTTTAAAATTCGGGTGTTTTTTACACTTTTTGGCAGAATTTCTCAATGAAACTTACTTTTTCTTAATATTTCACCCGAAAGTGTACTAAAATTTGATTTGGAAGCTTTTATGAATTTTTTATAGTTAAAAGTGTTAAATACCTCTTAAAACTATTGATATTTCAATTATATTATGATATAATTTCTTGATGAATTAATGTGGTGTATTGTTGTATTTTATAAGAGGTGAAAGGCGTGTATATTTTAGGCATTGACCCCGGATATGCAATTGTCGGCTACGGCGTCGTAAGGTACGAAGGTAACAAGTTTACAACCGTAACCTACGGTGCAATTACCACTCCTGCCGGTATGCCTTTTTCAAAACGCTTGGATATAATTTTCAATGAAATGACTAAAATTTTCAGTACCTATAAAATTGATGCAATGTCAATTGAAAAGCTGTTTTTTAACACCAATACAACAACTGCTATTGATGTAGCTCAAGCCAGAGGGGTTATTTTGCTTTCGGCTGAGCGATGTCAGGTGCCGGTTTTCGAATATACACCGTTGCAGGTTAAATCAGCCGTTACCGGCTATGGTAAGGCTGAGAAACGTCAAATTATGGAAATGACTAAAATGCTTTTGAATCTTAAGGCGGTACCGAAGCCTGATGATACAGCCGATGCCTTGGCTTTGGCAGTGTGTCACGCTCATTCTGCAGGCTCACAGTTGGGACGATTAACTTTAAATTTGAGGTAGTAAAAAATGATTTATTCACTTAATGGTATCTTGATTTATTCCGATCATCAATACGGTGTTATTGAATGTGCGGGTGTCGGTTATAAGTTTTTGGCATCAACCAAAACTCTTTCTCAATTACCGCAAAAGGGTAAACCTGCTTTTGTTTACACTTATATGAATGTAAAAGAGGATGCAGTAGACCTTTATGGCTTTAGTGATACTAAAGAGCTTGAGTTGTTTAAAATGATTACCTCGGTTAATGGAGTTGGTCCAAAAATAGGTATTGCGATACTGTCTGATTTTACAGCTGACAGTCTTTCGCTTGCCATAGCTTCAGGTGATGCTAAAACCCTGACCAAGGCAAGCGGTGTAGGTATAAAGCTGGCACAAAGAATCGTTTTGGAGCTTAAGGATAAAATGGCAAGCGGCTTGCCGAGTGAAATTAATGTTGCTGTTTCGGGTGATAACAGTGTTGCGACTGATGGTTCGTCACCTAAGGACGCAATTGCGGCACTGGTACAGTTCGGTTATAGCCATACCGAGGCGGTAGCTACGGTTGCTAAATGTGATTTAAGTAAGCCTACTGAGGAAATTTTAAAGCAGGCATTACGTTTGCTTTCGACTAAATTTTAAGAGGTGTTAATGTGTCTGAATTTGATTATGAAAGCCGAATAGTAGCCCCTGAATACAGTCCGGTTGATAACGAGATTGATACCTCACTTCGTCCTAAAATGCTGACTGAATATGTCGGTCAGGATAAGGTTAAAGAGAATTTGAGTATTGCTATTAAGGCAGCAAAGCTTAGAGGTGAGTCACTTGAGCACTGCCTGCTGTATGGTCCTCCGGGACTCGGCAAAACAACCTTGGCAAATATCATTGCTAACGAAATGGGTGTTAATATTCGGGTAACCTCGGGTCCTGCTATTGAAAAGCAAGGAGATCTTGCGGCTTTGTTAACCAACCTTAGCGAGGGTGACGTATTATTTATAGATGAAATTCACCGTTTATCACGCAGTATTGAGGAGATACTCTATTCTGCTATGGAGGATTTTGCACTTGATATTATAATTGGAAAGGGACCGTCGGCTCGTTCTATAAGACTTGATTTACCCAAGTTTACGCTTATTGGTGCAACCACGCGTTCGGGTCAGCTGACAGCTCCTTTAAGAGCACGTTTCGGTCTGCATTTAAGACTTGATTTGTATTCTCCTGAGCAGTTGGCTGATATTGTAACAAGGTCTGCAAGTATATTAAATATCGGTATTGATAAGGACGGTGCGCTTGAAATTGCTTCTCGTTCCAGAGGCACTCCTCGTATTGCTAACCGTTTACTCAAACGTGTTCGTGATATAGCTCAGGTTGAGTATGACGGATATATCACCGTAAAAATTGCATGTGAAGCCTTGTCACGTTTTGAAATTGACGAATTGGGACTAGATGATTTTGACCGCAGATTACTTACTACAATCATAAAAACCTATAGCGGCGGTCCGGTCGGTTTAGACACATTAGCCGCAGCCTTAGGTGATGAAAGTATTACTATTGAAGAGGTTTATGAGCCGTATTTAATGCAGATCGGTTTTTTGTCGAGAACTACAAGAGGCCGTTGTGTTACCAATGCTGCTTATGACCACTTAGGTCTGCCTCATGGAAATGCTGAGTGCTGTGACCAAATGAAATTTGAAAATTAAAGGAAAAATAATGAGAGTAGTTACTGATTTTAGTGATTTTGAATTGATAGATGCCTCTGACGGTGAACGATTGGAGCGTTGGAAGGATATAATTTTAATCCGACCCGACCCTCAGGTTATGTGGCATTCTGACCGTAAAAATCCGTTATGGAAAAACGCACACGCTAAATATCACCGCTCCAATAGCGGCGGAGGATATTGGGAAATGCTGAAAACTGTACCTAAAGTATGGAGTGTAGACTTTAAGGAGTTGACCTTTCGCTTAAAACCGATGGATTTTAAACACACAGGTCTTTTTCCTGAACAAGCTGTTAACTGGGATTTGATGTCTGAATGTATAAAAAAGGCTGATAGACCGGTAAAGGTGCTTAATCTTTTTGCCTACACCGGCGGAGCTACTGTCGCCTGCCTTAAAGCAGGTGCTTCGGTTACCCATGTTGATGCCGCAAAAGGTATGGTTCAATGGGCAAAAGAAAACGCCGTTGCTTCCGGCGTCGGTGACCGCCCAGTCAGATGGTTGGTTGACGATTGTCTGAAGTTTATAGCACGTGAAATCCGCAGAGGTAATAAATATGACGGCATCGTAATGGACCCGCCTTCTTACGGAAGAGGACCTAACGGTGAGGTTTGGAAGATTGAACAGCAACTGCAGGAATTACTTGAGTTATCCTCTCAAATTTTAAGTAATGATGCGATATTCTTCCTCTTGAATTCATATTCAGGCGGAATTTCACCAACAATTTTAAATTATATGGTTAAAAATATTGTTGTTAAAAATCGTAAGGGTGAGGTAACAACCTCTGAAATCGGCTTGAAGATTACCGAACGTGATATAGCTTTACCTTGCGGAAATACCACTGTTTGGACTGCAGAATAAAGGATGTTTTAGCTTGGATACTTTAATTAATGTTGATAAAATAACATTTGAATATGAAAATGACGAGCTATCAATTGATGTTTTGAAGGATTTTTCAGTTGAGTTTAAGAAGGGGCAGTTTACTGCAGTTCTAGGGCATAACGGCTCGGGTAAATCTACCTTAGCAAAGCTTTTGAACGGTTTGCTTTTACCTCAGTCGGGTAAGGTTACTGTTGACGGGATTGACACTGCCGATGAAGAGCAGTCGATTAATGTTAAACGTACTATCGGTATGGTGTTTCAAAATCCTGATAATCAGCTTGTTGCTACTGTAGTTGATGAGGATGTTGCCTTCGGGCTTGAGAATTTAGGAATACCGCACGAGGAAATGGTGAAGCGTGTTGATTTGGCTTTGGAATCGGTCGGGATGCTTGAATTCAAGAAAAGTGCTCCTCATAAGCTTTCGGGCGGACAAAAGCAGAGGGTTGCCATTGCAGGCATTATTGCTATGGAGCCAAAATGTATTGTCTTTGATGAGCCGACGGCAATGCTAGACCCTAGAGGCCGAAAAGAGGTTATTGAGGTTATTTTAAAGCTCTGCCGCGAGAAAAATATTACGGTTATATTGATAACTCATTATATGAACGAAGCGGCCTTGGCTGACCGTGCAATTGTTATGGATAAGGGTAAAATCGTGCTTGACGGCGAACCGAGAGAGGTTTTTACTCATATTGACATATTAAAAAAAGCAGGCTTGGATGTTCCGCAACCTACTGAACTTGCGGCTGAATTAAAATCACGTGGCATTGACCTTGGTAATATACTTTCTGTTGACGAGTGTGTTGAGGCATTGACCAAGTGTTTTTCGGAGGAATAATAATGGCGGTAATTGAAGCCAAAAATTTAGTTTTTACTTATGGGCAGGGTACACCTTTTGTTACTCATGCCGTAAATAATGTTTCGTTTTGTGTAAATAGGGGCGAGATTATAGGTATTATAGGTCATACCGGTTCGGGGAAATCGACTATTGTTCAAATGCTAAACGGTCTAATTTGCCCTGAAGACGGTGTGATTTTGCTTGATAATAATAATATCCATACCGATTTTAAGAATCTTCGTGAGGTAAGATTTAAGGTTGGTTTGGTTTTTCAGTATCCTGAATATCAGCTTTTTGAAGAAACTGCGTTTAAGGATATAGCTTACGGTCCTCGTAATATGGGCTTAAGTGAGAATGAGATTTATGATAGAGTGCGTTATGCTGCAAAATCAGTAGGCTTAACCGATGAATTATTGGAAAAATCACCGTTTGATTTGTCAGGCGGTGAAAAACGCAGGGTGGCTATTGCTGGAATTATTGCAATGAAGCCGGATGTATTAGTTTTGGACGAGCCTACTGCAGGTCTTGACCCTAAGGGCAGGGATACGATTTTATCGCTTATTAAAAACTATCGCGATGAAACAAATGCGGCAGTAATAATTGTTTCTCACAGTATGGAGGATATGGCAAAAACAGCCGATAAGCTGCTTGTTATGAACAAGGGTAAAATTGAAATGTTTGACACCGTTTCTTCAGTTTTCGAAAATGCCGAGCGTTTAACCGAAATAGGTCTTGATATTCCCGAGGTTACAAAAATTGCGGTTGAGCTGAATAAAAAAGGATTTAAAATTCCTAAAACTATATATACCGTTGCAGATATGCGTGATGCGATTGTTTCTTTAAAGGGAGGTAACGGATTATGATGTCTGATATTACCTTCGGTCAGTTTATTGATACGGGTTCTTTTTTGCATAAATTGGACCCCAGAACAAAGCTCTTGAGCTTGATTGCTTTTATAGTATTTGTCTTTGTTGCCGGTAATTTTTTAAGTCTTGGACTTTTGAGTATTATATTGCTTTTGGCTATCTTTTCGTCAAAAATCCCTGTTAAAATGTACCTTAAAAATCTAAAAGCGATTCTTCCGATTTTGATAATTACGGCTTTACTCAATGTGTTTTATACTGACAACGGAATGATTTTGCTTGATTGGTGGATTTTTACCGTTACTACCGGCGGAGTTTTCCGTGCATTGTTTATGGCGGCAAGAATTATTCTTTTGATACTGTCAAGTGCGGTTTTAAGCTATACAACCTCACCAACCTCCTTAACAGGTGCTATTGAAAGTCTGTTGAAGCCTTTGAAGTATATAGGTTTGGGTAATGCAGTGCATACAATGGCTATGACTATGACTATTGCTCTTAGGTTTATACCGACTTTAATTGAGGAAACTGAAAAAATTATGAACGCACAAAAGGCTAGAGGTGCTAATCTTGACAGCGGCAATGTAATTCAGCGAGTAAAGGCGTTATTGCCTATTCTGATTCCGTTGCTTATTTCTTCAGTACGACGTGCTTATGAGCTTGCCGAGGCTATGGAGTGCCGCTGTTATAACGGCGGTGAGGGCAGAACAAAATACCGTTTGATGAGGTATTCAAGGCTTGATTTTGTAGCTGCCGTTGTGCTTCTATTCGTCTTTTCGGGTGTTATTTTATTAAATATATTCGAAGAACTTGTTTTAAAATTTATTCCTTTTATTTAAGCTTTTGTGTGTAAACAAAGAAGGTGTGCATTATGCCGAGGTTTCTACTGACAATTAAATATGACGGCAGTAATTACTGCGGCTGGCAGGTGCAGCCTAATGCCGTTTCGGTACAAAGCACAGTGCAAAATTCCTTGATTGCTTTGACAGGTGAGGAAAATTTGTGTGTTACCGGTTGCAGTCGTACCGATTCAGGTGTTCACGCCAATATGTTTTGCCTGCATTTTGATAGTGATACTAATATTCCATCTGAAAGAATACCTTTTGCATTAAATATTAGGTTGCCTCAGGATATTGTGGCTACTGACTGTAAAATTGTTCCGGACGACTTTCACGCGAGGTATTCATCAAGCGGCAAAACATATATTTATAAAATACATAACAGCATTTTCCTTGACCCGTTTAAGTATAAATATTATCTTAATGTAAGCCGTTATATTGACGAAGTTTTGTTAGACAAGGCTGCAAAATGCTTTGTCGGAACCTATGATTTTAAAGGCTTTTGCTCGGCAGGGTCTTCGGTTGTAGATACTGTCAGAACGGTTAGCAGCTGTTCTGTTGAGCGTTTTGCTGAGGATGTAATTATAAGTATTACAGCAAACGGTTTTTTATATAATATGGTACGTATAATTGTGGGAACCCTGCTTGAGGTTAATGAAGGTAGAATTAAACTTGAAAATTTGCCCGAAATAATATCGTCAGGCGATCGTGAAAAGGCAGGACCTACTGCTAAGCCTTATGGGTTATATTTGGAAAAAGTACATTATGATTCTTTTTAAGGAGAAAAAATGGGTACTGAAAGAAAGACAAGAAAAATAAATATAATTAAACGGTTTTTAAAGCAAAAGGCTAAATCTAAAGCTAAATCAAGGTCACAAAATGTTCGCGAAGGTGAGCGTAAATCGGGCTTAGAGCTAGTTAACGGTACAAGACGTCGTCGAAGGATTATTAGAATTGTTTCGTTATCTATAGTTGCGATAATTGTTTTAACCGTTTTCATTATTAATTTATTAACACCTACCGGCTTGATAGAGTTAATACAGAATAGCTATTCAGCTTCGGGTAGAGGTAGCTTTCCGGTGGGCGTTTATTCTACGAATGCGATAAGCTTTGGGTGCCGTAATGATATTGTTACGGTAGTAAACGATACTTTTTTTGAAGTGTATAATACCGATGGTAAGCTGATTCAGGCCGCTTCTCATGGTATGTCGAATCCTACTTTAGAGGAATCCGAAGCAAGATTTTTACTGTTTGACCGTGAGCGTTACGGCATTTCGGTTTTTAATTACGGAAATGAACTTTACACTAAGCAATTTGATAAAACCATAATATCGGCAGCTATCGGACGCGATGGTACATACGCCGTTGCAACCTCTTCTGATACATATAAAAACACAGTTTTCGTTTATAACAAGGATAATGAATTGGTTTACACTTGGAATTCTGCTTCCTATTATGTAACTGATGTTGCCGTTTCAGATGACGGTGATAGTATTGCTGTCAGTCTGCTTAATTCCAACGCCGGTGCCTTTGAATCCTTTATTTATATTCTGAATTTTGACAGCGCTTCACCAAAACATAAATATACGTTTAATGATATTGTTTCTTCAATTACCGATTGCGGTGATTATCTTCTGGTTAATGGATTTGACATTTCACATACCATTAAGTATGAGGGCGGTGAGCTTGATTTAGGAATTAACGGTACAGTCAGATGTTATGATTTTGATTTTAACGGTAATTCAGTTATGGTTTACGGACGTGGTGACAATGAACAGGTGAATACCGTCACAGTAATAGGTGAAAACGGTAACATAAAGTCATCATTCGGATTTAATGCGGCAGTAATTGATGTGTGTATAAATGAAAAAAATGTCACACTGTTAACTCCAACTGCTTGTTATATTTACGATTTGAAGGGTAATTTAAAAACGGAATTACCGTTTGAATATAAGGGTCTTTTTGTCGGACTGTCGGAGGATAGCGAGATTCTGATTCTTGATAACTCTAAATTACTCAAATTGAATTAAGGAGATAATTATATGAATTGGGTGCTTGATATAGCGGTTATTTTAATAATTGCCATTTTAACCGTTATCGGTATTAAACGCGGTGCTATTAGCGAAATTGTCAGCTTAGTCGGTGTTATTGTTGCAATTGTGCTTAGTTTTATGATTTCAAAGCCTGCCGCGGTTTTCGTGTATGATAATATGATTGAAGAATCAATTTATAATTCTGTTTATGAGGCAATAGACGGTAAGGTGAGTTCGGATGTTAACGCAACCGTTGATGCTTTACCTGAGGAAATTATTGAGGCTTCTGAGTCGGTTGGATTTGATATTACAGCTGAGTTTGAAAAAGCGTTTAAAACTGACGGAAATATTTCTGAAATTGCGGCTGAAAAGATAACCAATTCAATTGCAAGACCTTTACTTGTAAATGTAATTCGCATTATTATCTTTATGATATTGTTTATAATATTGAAATTACTTATAAATTGGCTTGGAAGAGTGCTGAATATTGTTTCCAAGCTTCCGATTATCGGTACTGCAAATACACTAATAGGCGGAATTATTGGATTTATACGCGGTATAATTATTGCATTGATTATATGCTATGTGGTTATAATTATCTTAAATGTAAGACCTGAGGGTATGTTTGGAATAACATCTGAAACGGCTCAAAGTACTAAGCTTTTCAGCTTACTTTCGGGTATATTTGGATGATTTTAAAAAATATGTTTAGTTTTCTTTCAAGGAGTCCTTATGAAACTTTGTTATAAATGTAAAAAACGTCCTGCTGTTGTATTTATTCAGGGTATGGGTCAAAACGGTGAAAAAGTTGGTGAGGCAGGCGGACTTTGCCTTGTTTGTGCCAAGGAAATGGGTATCCAGCCGATAAATGATATGCTCAAAAATATGAATATTTCGGATGAGGATATTGAGGCTATGAGCGAACAGTTTATGGGTTTGATGAATCCTGAGTCGGCAGATCTTGAAATAGCAGACGCTGATGATGAAAATGATGCGTTTTCTTTTGGAGGAGCACAGACGTTTCCTTTTTTAAACGGCATTTTCGGTAATATGGATAAGGCAAGTGCACCAAATTCCGAAAGCGCTGACGGTAAAGCTGAAAACGGCAAGAAAAAGGATAAAAAAGCTAAAAAACGCAAATTTTTATCTCAATTTTGTACCGATCTTACGGCTAAGGCACGAAACGGTGAGTTGGATGTAATTATCGGTCGTGATGCCGAGCTTTATAGAGTTATTCAAATTCTTTCGCGTCGTACTAAAAATAATCCTTGCCTTATCGGTGAGCCCGGTGTCGGTAAAACTGCCATTGCAGAAGGTTTAGCCTTGAAAATAGCCTGTGGTGATGCACCGGCAAAGCTTCTTGATAAGGAAATAATGCTGCTTGACCTTACCGGACTGGTTGCAGGAACTCAGTTTAGAGGTCAGTTCGAAAGCCGTATTAAGGGTCTTATTGATGAGGTTAAGTCAGAGGGTAACATTATCCTATTTATTGATGAGGTTCATAATTTGGTTGGTGCCGGTGATTCCGAGGGCTCAATGAGTGCAGGTAATATTTTAAAGCCTGCATTATCTCGCGGGGAAATACAGGTTATAGGTGCAACAACATTTAAGGAATACCGTAAATATATTGAAAAGGATGCTGCCTTAGAGCGCCGTTTTCAGCCGGTAACAGTTGAAGAACCGAGCTTGGAGGATGCATTTAAAATGCTTTCCGGTATACGCGGTTATTACGAGGGCTATCATAATGTTAAAATTACTGATGACATTATAAGAGGTGCCGTGAATCTTTCGGAAAGATATATTAACGACCGTTTTTTACCTGATAAGGCTATTGATTTATTAGATGAGGCTTGTGCCTGTGCTTGCCTTAGGAATAAGGCAATTGATGAAATGTTGTTGGCTGATAAAAAGGTTAATAAGCCTACAGCTGAATTGGCAGAGCTTGAAAATGATGTTAATA
>CAJGBX010000003.1 GCA_904501685.1 Clostridiaceae bacterium | reverse complement strand
TTCACTATATACTGGCAAAGTTCCTTACATCTTTATTGATATTTATTTGGAACTTCACAGCAAAAAAGCATATACTTTACAAAAAGCCTGCTGATGAAGATTAAAATAATAAACCTATTTCAGCTACAGTCTGATAATTAAATACTCTTTTAAAATACTAACTTTTAGCACGATACTGCAAAAAAAACACTCCGATATGCTCACACATATCGGAGTGTTTTTTCTTTTCTTATAACCAAAATGTATTTCAATTACTTCGCAATTTCGAAGGGCCTTTATTAATTATTATGATTACTTTTTAGCGGCAATGGCCTGCTTTGCCTTTTCAACGATATCCTTAGCTCTGAGACCGAAAATATCAAGCAGCTCATTTGCAGGGCCTGACATACCGAAGGTATCCTTAACACCGACCTTAACAACCGGCACAGGACAGGTTTCGGTAACAACCTCTGCAACGGCAGAGCCCAAGCCACCGATAACCGAATGTTCCTCGGCAGTGACAATAGCGCCGGTTTCACGAGCAGCCTTTTCAATAATCTCACGGTCAATCGGCTTAATGGTAGCCATATTGATGATACGGGCCGAAATACCCTCCTGAGCCAATAAATCGTAAGCCTCCATAGCCTCTTTAACTAAGAGACCGGTAGCAATAACGGTAACATCGGTACCTGCCTTAAGCTCGACACCCTTACCGATTTCAAATTCATAGGTTTCATCAAACACTACCGGAACGGCAAGACGTCCGAATCGCATATAAACGGGACCGTTGATTTCAGCAGCAGCCAAAACAGCCTTACGAGCCTCAACTGCATCAGCAGGGTTGATAATGGTCATACCGGGGATAGTACGCATTAATGCAATATCCTCGCAGCACTGATGGGTAGCGCCGTCCTCACCAACTGAAATACCGGCGTGAGTAGCACCGATTTTAACATTCAAGCAGGGATAACCGATAGAGTTTCTGACCTGCTCAAAAGCACGTCCTGCAGCAAACATAGCAAACGAGCTTGCGAAAACCATTTTGCCGGTCGAGGCAAAGCCTGCGGCAACACTCATCATATTCTGCTCGGCAATACCGCAGTTATAAAAACGCTCAGGATGAGCTTTTTTAAAGGTACCTGTTTTGGTGGCGGCGGCAAGGTCGGCATCCAAAACGATAAAGTCATCACGCTTTTCGGCAAGCTCAACCAAAGCGGCACCGTAAGCGTCACGTGTAGCAATATTTTTTACTTCAGCCATTTTTTCTTCCTCCTAACCTTAGTCCAACTCGGCAATTTTGACGTCTAACTCAGCCAAAGCTTCGGCGGCTTGGCTGTCATTCGGACCTGCACCGTGCCAATTAACCGCATTTTCCATAAACGAAACATCCTTGCCTTTAATTGTGTTGGCAATAATAGCGGTCGGCTTATCGGTGCATTTTTCGGCGGCGGCAACTGCGGCCTCAATCTGGTCAAAATCATGTCCGTCAATTACAATAACGTTCCAGTTAAAGGCCTCGAACTTCTTGTCAAGCGGCAGCGGTGAGTTAACCTCATCCAAGGTGCCATCAATCTGCAAATTATTAAGGTCAGCAAATACGGTTAAATTATTGAGCTTCTTATGAGCGGCAAACATAGCAGCCTCCCAAACCTGACCCTCCTCCGACTCACCGTCGCCGATAATGGCGTATACACGGTAATCGTCGCCGAAGTGCTTAGCTGACAAGGCCATACCTGCGGCAGCAGAAATGCCCTGACCTAAAGAGCCTGCCGACATATCAACACCGGGAATACCCTTTTTGTCGGGGTGACCCTGAAGCATTGCATAAGGTTTACGGAGCTTTTCAATCTCCTCCAAGGGGAAATAACCACGAACAGCCAAAACACCGTAAAGTCCCGGTGCAGCATGACCCTTGGACAAAACCAAGCGGTCACGACCCTCCATTTGAGGATTTTTCGGGTCAATATTCATCTTGTCAAAGTACAAATATGTCAAAATATCGGTGCAGGAAAGACTACCGCCCGGGTGTCCGGACTTGGCACGGTTGGTGCCTATAATAACCTGTCGTTTGGCCTGTAAGGAAAGCTTCCTTAATTCCTTTTTTCTTTGCTCGTTCATTTTGAACCTCCGAAAATTTATTAAATTTCTTTTAAACTATTCAAATACAAGGTGAAGTATTCGGGTACCTCACTCGTAAATTCCAAATATTCTTTTGTCCTTGGATGGACAAAGCCGATTAACCCTGCATGCAGACACTGACCCTGAAGCTTGGTAATAATTTTCTTAGGGCCGTAAACGGAGTCACCTGCCAACGGGTGCCCTATTGACGCCATATGCACCCTTATTTGATGCGTTCTGCCGGTTTCGAGACGACATTTAACAAGACTAAATCCCTCAAACTGCCGTAGCACCTCATAATGAGTTACGGCCGGCTTGGAATTGACATAGACAATTGCCATCCGCTGACGGTTTTTAGGGTCACGTCCTATCGGTGCGTCTATAGTACCGCTATCCTGCTTAAGGTTGCCGTAAACAACCGCCTTATACTCGCGTGTAAAGGAATGCTCCTTTATCTGCTCGGCTAGTGACCTATGAGAAGCATCGTTTTTAGCAACAATGAGTAATCCGCTTGTGTCTTTATCTATTCGGTGAACAATACCGGGTCGCATAACACCGTTTATACCCGATAGGCTACCCTTACAGTGGTAAAGCAGAGCATTAACCAATGTGCCGTCAGGATTCCCTGGGGCAGGATGCACCACCATACCCTTAGGCTTATTGACCACAAGCAAATCCTCATCTTCATACACAATATCAAGCGGGATATCCTGCGGTATAGCCTCGGGTTCCGTAATCGTTGGCATTTCCACCGAAATTTCACTGCCGAATGTTACCTTGGCACTTTTTTTGGAGGGTTTGCCGTTAACCGTAACCTTGCCGCTGTCTATAAGCTCGGCGGCTAAGGCACGTGAAATATCAAGCTCACCCGACACAAAAGCATCAAGCCTTACTCCATCAACATTCGAAACCAAAATTTCAGTTTCCATTATTGTTCTTTCCAACCTCGGCATTTTCAGCCTCAATCTCACTGTCAGGTACGGCATTGATTTTGGTAATACTGTTTTTGTCTTTGGCATCCTTGATAAAATCCATTATAAAATAGAGCAAAATCAAGCCTGCTCCGACACAGACCGCAATATCGGCAACATTGAAAACAGGAAAATCGAAGAAACCGAATTCCAGAAAATCGACAACATTGCCGCCGCGGAAAACACGGTCGATAAGATTACCGATACCGCCGCCTAGCACCAAGCACAGTGCCCAAAACATACACTTACTGTCAAAGGTTTTTCTGATTAACATACCTGTGCAGATAATCAAAAGCACCGAGGTAACAGTAATCAAAAACCATGTCTGACCCTGAAATATGCCAAAAGCGGCACCCGTGTTAGGCGGTATTCGATTGAAATTTATAATATGCGGGATTACGGCGATTACCTCGTTAGGCTCCATAAAAACCGTAACCAAATACTTGGTTAGCTGGTCAACACCTACAACCAAAACGCCGCAAATTATGGCTAAAACAGCTGACATAATTTACTCCTAATTATTTTTTTACAATACCGCGGCAACGCTCACAAAGGGTGGGATGCTCTGAATCTGCACCGACGGTTTTACTAAAGCTCCAGCAACGCTCACACTTTTCGCCCTCGGCATGTGTAACAGTAACACCGATTGAGCTTTCACCCTTATGCTCACCGCCATTGCCCTCAACCAATTGGACTGAGGAAACAATAAATACGGTAGCAAGAATATCCTCAACACTCTTCAAGAACTTAAATTGCTCGCCTTCGGCATAAACGGTAACTGCGCCGTCAAGCGAAGCACCGATGATTTTTTCATTACGTGCAAGCTCCAAAGCCTTCTTAACATCATCACGGATAGCGTGAATTCTTTCCCAACGCTCGATAAGCTCGCCGTCAACCTCACCCGAAACGGTGGGGAAATCGTTAAGAACAACGTTTCTTACATCGTCATCCGACTTATGCGGCATAAACTTCCAAATTTCGTCCGAAGTGAAGCTCAAAATCGGAGCAATGAGGCGTGTCAGCACGTGTAAAACCTTGTAAATAGTGGTCTGTGCGGCACGTCGTGTCTCAGAGTCCTTGCCCTCAACATAAAGTCTGTCCTTAGCAGCATCAAGATAGAAGTTGGACATATCCAATACGCAGAAATTATGGATTGCGTGGAAAATTAGGTGATATTCAAAGTTTTCATAAGCTTTAATACACTCATTTGTAACCTGGTCAAGACGCATTAATGCGAACTTATCCATTTCGTGCAGCTTATCGTCAGCAACAGCATCCTTATTCGGGTCAAAATCATTGATACAGCCCAGAATAAAGCGGGCAGTATTGCGGATTTTACGGTAAATTTCACTTAATTGCTTCAAAATATCCTTAGAAATACGGATATCGGCATGATAGTCGGACGAGGCTACCCAAAGTCTCAGAATATCGGCACCGTACTGACTTACAATATCATCAGGATTAATGGTATTGCCGATAGACTTGGACATCTTCTTGCCCTCACCGTCAACAACCCAACCGTGTGTAACAACGGTCTTATAAGGTGTTCTGCCGTAAGCGGCAACCGAGGTTAATAACGAAGACTGGAACCAACCGCGATACTGGTCAGCACCCTCCAGATAAAGGTCGGCAGGACTTGACAGCTCATCACGCTCGTCCAAAACAGCGGCATGTGATACACCCGAGTCAAACCAAACATCCATAATATCGGATTCCTTCTTAAACTCGGTGCAGCCGCATTCACACTTAAAGCCCTCAGGCATTAATTCCTTTTCACTCAGTTCATACCAAGCGTCGGCGCCCTTTTCGCGGAACACCTCAACAACCTTGGCAATGGTCTCGGGAGTAATAGCCTCCTTACCACATTCCTTACAGTAGAAAATCGGAATCGGTACACCCCAAGTACGCTGACGGGAAATACACCAGTCACTTCTGTCCTTAATCATACCGGTGATACGGTCTTCACCCCAACCGGGTACCCACTTAACGCCCTTGATTTCCTTAATTGCCTCATCGGCAAAGGCACTAATCGAGCAGAACCACTGCTCGGTAGCACGGAACAGAATAGGCGACTTACAACGCCAGCAGTGCGGATATTGGTGAATAATCTTTTCCAATGCAAACAAATTGCCGGTTTCATCAAGCTTAACAGCAATTGCCTTATTAGCCTTATCGGTAGTCAAACCGCAAAACTCACCTGCATCGGCGGTCATAACACCCTTATGGTCAACCGGTACAACCATACCGACCTCAGGATAGTTACGGCAAACCTCAAAGTCATCAACACCGTGACCGGGAGCGGTATGAACACAACCGGTACCGCTTTCCAAGGTTACGTGGTTACCGACGATAACCAATGAAGTACGGTCAATAAACGGATGAGCGCACTTAATATACTCAAGGTCGGCACCGCGAACACTACCGAGTAACTCAAACTCTTCAATTTTAGCGGCCTTAAACGAATTGGCGGCTAATTCCTCAGCCATTACAAAATACTCGCCGTTTGCCTTATAAAGACCGTAGTTATAGTCAGGACCTACGCAAATAGCAAGGTTAGCGGGCAAGGTCCAGGTAGTAGTAGTCCAAATTACAAAATATGTCTTATCAAGTTCAGCACCGAGAGCAGTCAAAACACCCTTATCGTCGGTGACGTTAAACTTAACATAGATAGAATGGCAGGGGTCCTCTGCATACTCAATTTCAGCCTCAGCCAAGGCAGTCTGACACTCAGGACACCAGTAAACCGGCTTAAGACCCTTATAAATATATCCTTTTTGTGCCATACGGCCGAAAATTTCAACCTGCTTGGCAACATATTCGTTCGTTAAGGTAAGATACGGATGAGCCCAATCACCCAAAATACCCAAACGCTCAAACTGTCTTCTTTGGTCCTCAACAAAGCCTAGTGCAAAGTCACGGCAGATTTTACGAAGCTCTAAAGCCGAAACCTGAGCCGCCGAGCCTACACCTGCTTTTTTACGTGCCTTAAGCTCGGTCGGAAGACCGTGTGTATCATAGCCCGGAACATAAGGTGCCTTGAAGCCGGACATATTCTTATAGCGAAGAACAAAATCCTTCAAGGATTTATTCAAAGCGGTACCCATATGGATAACACCGTTGGCATACGGAGGGCCGTCATGCAAAATGTAGCTCGGCTTACCCTCGTTTTTCTTCATCAATTCGCCGTAGATATCGCTATCCTGCCACTCCTTCAAAGCCTCAGGCTCTCTGGTAGGCAGACCTGCTCGCATTGGAAATTCTGTTTGGGGCAGGTTAAGTGTCTCATTGTAATCCATTGTTTTAACTCCATTCTAAGTCTCTATATACCGTTAAAAGAGCAACACCCTTTTAACGCCACATTCTCACGGCACACTAAAAGTGCACCGTGAGAAGCTTTTTACAATTATTATTTTTTCTTTTTACGGAAAAACAGTCTCGGCTCATCATCCTCGTCATCGTCATCATCCTCATCACTGAAGCTGATATGACTTCTCTGATCTACCGTTTCCTCAGCCTTGTTGAGAACCGATGAAAACGGAACAAACTCCTCTTCCAAGTCATCGTCATCTACGACCTCAAACTTAACCGAGGCCTTGTTATCAAAGGCCAGCTGTACATCTTCTCGGATATCCTCGTCCAAAATAGTCTTGGATTCCTCATCTTTTTCGGTTGAAAGCACAATTTCATTAACAACCGGCGCTTGAACCTCTATACTGGGTGCTTCGACAACCGGCTCTTCAACCTTAACCTCAGCAACCTTAACCTCAACAGCCGGTTGCTCCTTAACCTCGGTCTCGGTTTCAGCCTCAGCCTGCTGCTTTTTAATTCTTTCCTCAACTGCCGACTTCAAAAGCTCCTCAGGATTGGTAAAATCAACCGAAAGCACCTGCTTTGAGCGTTCAATATTAAAGGGAATCTCACCCGGTAACTGATTTATAAGCTCAACCAAGGCACTGCACTGCTGTGAAGCCTTCTTGCGAAAATCTGAAATTTCAATCTTTAAGCGGTCGTAAAGCTTTTGCTCTAATTCAATGCTTTCCTTAGCCTCAGCAACAATAGTCTCGCCTTCCTTAACGGCAGAAGCAATAATCTTCGCCGCCTCAGTCTCGGCGGTTTCACCCAGCATAACAGCCTTGGCCTCAGCCTCAGCAATAACCTCGCGGGCTCTAATATCAGCACCGGTCAGCTTAAAGTTAGCATCAGCGATAATACGCTCTGCCTCTGCCTTGGCGTCCTCAACCACCTGGTCGGCAACACGTTGCGCACTAATCAGCACATTTTGAATACCTGAAGCGGTCAAAGCAGCATCGGGAGCCTGCTTAGTCATTTCCTGCAGCTTACGCTCTGCATCATTTTTTTGCTTTTGAAGTATCTCAATCTGTGAAGCTACCTCCTCCAAAAACAACTCAACATCGCTCTGCTTATAACCACCCATAGGTCCCTTTTGGAATTCCATATCACGGATTTGCTCAGGTGTTTTCATAACTTTCCTCCGAATCAAATTCAAATATATTTTCTGTAATTTAAAGCAAGCCTGCCCTTTTTGGTAACTTTATCGCAATTGTCAATCACAAACTTACCGTACCTGCGTACCGTCACAGTATCACCCTTTGTTACGGCGGCAGTGATTTTTAAAACCTCAAGTCCGCAAACTGAGACAAAGCCACTCTCAACAAGCTCTACCGCCGCTTGACGTGAGCAATTGCAAATTTCGGCAACGATACAGTCAAGCCTTAATGACGCAACTGTTCCGCTTTTTTCTTCAAAACGGTGAGCCTCTGGAAGCTTGGCATCCTCATCCTCGGTGAATTCAACCCTTGATGACTTGATTTTTACGACCTCAGCCTTTATATGCCGAGCTACCGAATCGGCCGCAAACACGACCGAATATTCATCACCCACCAGTATATCACCGACGGTATCACGCTCGACACCTGCCGACATTAAGGCACCTAAAATATCGCGGTGGGTAAGCTTTTCAGTACCCTTGCTTGATATTTTAAGCCTTGTTATCGGGAATCTTTCACAGTCACACTCACACCAATCGGGAAACACACCAAAATATACCCTTTGAGCCTCATCATATCCGCCGTAAAGCAGATATTTGGCGTGAAGCCTTTTTGCCATAGCTTCGGCAACGGAAGCGGCACCCTCGTCCAGAAAACCGACGAATTTCGGTACCCCTCTCAAATCGGCAAGCTTTATTGCATCCTCTGTCTTTGCTTCAAGAAACCGTAGCTCCTTAGAATCCATTGTAATATGTTGCGCCGCCGTCAAGCTCATCAATTAAAAGCTCTCCCATAACGTCAACATTACTCGGGGTAATTATGTAGGTACTGTTGGCAACCTTTTTAATTCTGCCGCCGTGAGCATAAGCCACACCGCTCAAGAAATCGAGCAATCTGCGTTGAGTTTCACGGTTAGCAACCTCTAAATTCAAAACAACGGTTCTGCCGTCTGCGAGGTGGTCGGCAATAGCCGGTGCATCCTCAAATCTTTCGGGCTTGACCAAGGCTACCTGAAGCTGTGAATTAACACGGCCGACAGTGCCCTGTTTTGCCTTACGGTCACTCAAGAATGGTGTTGTTTTCTCCTTCTCATAGGAACGAGCAGTCGATGACGAATAGTAATCGTTACCCGAAGGCACCTCTCTTTGAGTGGTCGTGGTTTCTTCGTAATCGTCGTCCTCGTCGGTTGCACTCATAATGTCCTTAATTTTATCAAAAAAGCTCATATGGTTTTCTCCTTCGCTTAAAATTTATTTAATTAATAATTTCACTTAATTTTAGAATAGTCACGCTGACCGAAAAGCGATGTGCCAATGCGGACAATATTCGCACCGCACTCGATTGCCTCAACAAAATCACCGGACATACCCATAGACAAGTATACCATACTTACATTATCCTTTATTTTGGCTCCAATGTCAATAAAGAGTTTGTGTAATTTTTCAAAATATTGCCTGGAATTTTCGGCATTTTCACAAATCGGCGGTATAGACATCAAGCCTTTAATCTTCACATAGGGCAATTTTGCAATTTCAGATATATTTTCAGCCAGCTCCTCAGGCAGGAAACCTGACTTACTTTCCTCTTTTCCGATATTTACCTCAAGCAAAATATCCATAGTTTTGCCCTTTAATCCGCAAAGTCGGTTAATTTCGGTAGCTAGCTTTACCGAATGTACCGACTGAATCATTTCAACCTCATCGATAATATCCTTAACCTTATTGGTTTGCAGATGACCGATAAAATGGCGGTGGACCGATGGTAACAAATCACGCTTTTTAGAAAGAAACTCCTGCACACGGTTTTCGCCGATATAGTTAACACCGCTTTTTATTGCGTGATTTATAACCTCAACCGGTACGGTTTTGGTAGCGGCAAGCATTATTATATCCTCAGTTCTTTTGCCGACCTTTTCACAAGCCTTGGCAATTCTTTGGTTTATATCTTCAAAGTTACGGTCAAACCATTCCTTTTTTTCCAAAATCTCAGTTGATAAATTTTCCGTCATACAAATTCTTTCCTTTAACAATTACCTCATCATAAATACGAAGATGCGTTTTATCGGTCGAAGCCTCCTGCTTGACTATCGAATAATTTTCACCCTGCCACAAAACCTCAACCGGTAAAAACTTAACCTGCGATGCAAGATAGACAAAAACGCCCTTTTGACCTTCAACAAAGCGGATCGCACGGTTATCGACCTTCAGGCCCTCGTGCTCCTCATACACTAGCGTAATATCAAGCTGACGCTGTAAGGCAAGCTCATTATTCATCGTGTCAAGTGCGAAAACGACAACCGCCTCACCCTGAACCGACTGCTTGTTGATATGTTTTACCGTCACCTCAAGCTCAGGTGTGGACTGCAAATCGGTTTTAAGCGTAAGCTTATTACCGAGCTTTAAATTCAATGACTCGGAAAACGGTATTGCCGCAGCAATATACCATTCATAATCGCTGACAATTTTACAAACCGCATTGTCCGAAACCTTGTCCTTTTTAATGCTTTTTAACGTATCGGCATTTAAATTCTGCAAATTTTCGACCGAAATAGCATTTTCATAGCCGTCAACCGAATAAATAACATATCCCGATTGAGGTGAAACTACCCTGGCACCTGCATCATTTAAGGATGCCTTAAGTCCGTCTCTCTGAGCCTTGAGTGACGCAATCAGCGAATTAAAATCAGTTGCCTCACCGGTCACAATCTGCCTTCTTGCCATATATTCGAGCAACGTGTCATAGTGCTCGCTCACTGTGACCTTACCGCCTTGAGTTGCCGAAACAACACCGTAAATGGAATCGTGGATATTACGGTTAATCGAGGTAATATCAGCGGCATTCAGGTCGTTATAGGTCTGGATTCTTTCCAAAACGGCAATTCTTTGCTCCAGCTCTTCGATTTTAACGCGGTTGTCGGCATCAGCGCTCGTAGGATACGAAACCGCCACCGTACCGCCCTTTGAAACACGTCCGCCATCGGCAATCTCATAGCTCAAAACTCCGCTGACGTTATCCTCAAGCACTGTTTCGTTACGGATAATAAACCCAACCGTATCATAGCCGGTGTATGAGGAATAAGAAAAAACGGTATCGGTCGTAACCGGCACAACAACAGCAGAATACAGCTGTGCAATAAGGTACATCACCAAAAAAACCGCGGCGGCCCATTTTATCACCCTTAAAATATTACTGTTCACAAAAAGCCACCTCCGCTTTTATAAAAGTTTTTCTTCCTAAAAATTAAATATGCTTTAATGCCTCACCCAATATATCCTCGGTTTCATCGGCATAAATCCAATTGATTTTACTGTTTCTTCTAAACCAGGTAAGCTGACGCTTGGCATAGTGCCTTGTTTCTGTTTTCAAATTCTCAACCGCTTCTTTTAACGGCAGTTCTCCCTTAAAATAGCCGAAAAGTTCCTTATGTCCGATTGCCTGAACCGAGGTTTTTCCGCAATTATTCAAAAAGGCGGCTTTTGCCTCATCCAACAAACCGTTTTCAAGCATCATATCAACCCTTTGGTTAATGCGGTCATAAAGCAACTGACGGTTACGGTAGGTTATGCCAATCCAGGTGCACGCATATCGGTCACCTGAGCTTTTAGACTCTCGGTCAAGCAGGGATTTTGTTTTACCGTGAATACGGTAAATTTCCAATGCTCTTAAAATCCTTTTTCGGTCGTTTATATGATATTTTGCCGCAGTCTCGGGGTCGATTTCCCTTAAAAGCTCAAGCATTGCAGAAATCCCCTTTTCCTGAGCTTCTTTTTCAAGTTCCTGCCTTACTTCGTCAGAATTTTCGTCCTGAAACTCAATTCCCGACACAAGCGAATCAACATACAAACCCGTTCCGCCGACAACAATCGGCAGTTTACCTCGGGAAATAATATCATCAATGATTGCCTCAGCACGCTTTATAAACTCGGCAACCGAAAACTTGTCAGCAGGGTCAGCAAAGCCTATCAAATGGTGCGGTACGCCCGACATCTCCTCAACCGTCGGTGCGGCAGAGGCTATAGGCATATTATTATAAACCTGCATACTGTCCGAGGACACAACCTCACCGTTCAAATAAAGGGCCAACTTAACGCCCAAGGCGGTTTTTCCTGAAGCAGTAGGACCTACAACAGCTAAAATTCTTTTAAGCTCTGCCATCACTGTATCCTTCCGAACTGCTTTTCGATTTCACGTTTTGAAAGCTCAATCGCAACGGGACGTCCGTGCGGACAATACATAATTTCCTTGGAGCCTAAAACCAATTTTGCCAACTCAACTAATTCCTCTCGAGAGGATAAATTCCCTGCCTTTATGGCTGAACGGCAGGAAACCGTCTCATAAATACGCTCTAAACGTTCAATTTCTACCGTGCATTTTTCACTCAGATTTGCCGCAAGCTCAGACACCAGGTTGCCGACACCCTCACCTGCTAAGACTCCGGGAACCGAACGTACAAGCACAGCTCCGTCACCGTAATCGTCAATTTCAAAGCCGGCCTTTTCGAGCAGTTCAAGATTATCCGCAACAACGGTGTATTCATCCTTAGGTAGATTAACAAGCTCGGGCGAAAGCAGTATTTGAGGATGACTTTCAGCCTCAGATTTCAGCTTGTTAAACAGTATCCTCTCGTGTGCGGCATGCTTATCAATAAGGTAAAGACTGTCGCCTTTTCGTACAATTATATAGGTGGCAAAAGCTTCACCAATATACTCAATATCAATATCAAGGTCAACACCGGTAGTATCGGCACTGCTTACAGTAGCCTCGCTGTCGGCTTTAACCGTCGGCTCATTTTTTTCAACAGGCGTTGAATCGACAACCTCTTTAACGGTATATTTTACCTCAGGTAGTTGAGTCTTCGGTACCGAAATCTCAATTTCCTCTTTATTTTCATCAGCAGCCATCTCCTTCCAAGGAAAAAGACTTTGCTTGGTTTCATTAGCAGGCTCTTTTACAACCGGCACCTCACGACTATAGCCGCTGACCTTATTCTGCCCTAATACTACGGCCCTTTTACTCTGCTCAGCCAACATTTTTGTGTAGTTGCCGAGTGGGCCGCTTTTAGCCTTTTCAATACCGGGCAAAACTGATTGACGGTATTCATCAGCCGTCATTCTTATCGAACCCGAACCTTTTTTCAGTGTCATTTCCGGACGGCTGTCCCCTTGAGCCAAGGCATTTTTTATACTGAACATAACACAGTCAAAAATTCTGCGTTCATCAGAAAATCTGACCTCTGTTTTGGCAGGGTGAACGTTAATATCCACTGCGCCGTAAGGCACTGTCAAATGCAAAACCGCCGCAGGATACCTTCCCACCATAGCCATATTTTTATAAGCCGCCTCTAATGCCGCGGCAACTGTACCCGACCTGACATAACGGCCGTTTAAAAACACAAACTGTGCATTTCGCTTAGGTCTGCAGGCGGTCGGCTTACAGGTAAAGCCTGAAACCTTAATTCCCTGCAGTTCACCCTCAACCGGAATAAGTGACGAGGCAAATTCCCTGCCGCAAACCGAATAGATTGCCGAAATAAGCTTGCCGTCACCGGGGGTCGAGAAAACCTGCTTGCCATCGCGGATAAACCGCACCGAAATTTCAGGATGCGACAAGGCAATGTGGTCTAACACTGCCGCCACCGAGTTGCCCTCGGCAATATCCTTTTTCAAGAATTTCATTCTTGCGGGAGTGTTAAAAAACAAATCGCGAACAATAATGGTGGTGCCGTCAGGACAGCCGGCATCATTGACAGTGACCTCAGACCCACCCTCTGAGGAATAGGCGGTACCGACCTCATCCGATTTACGCTTTGTAAGCATATCAATTCTAGATACGCTTGAAATAGCCGCCAAAGCTTCACCTCTGAAGCCCAATGTGGCAATACTGTTCAAATCGTCAGCGGTACTGACCTTGCTTGTTGCATGGCGCTTAAAGGCCACCGTAACATCTTCACGGGCAATACCGCAGCCGTTATCGGTAACACGCATAAAGGTGACGCCGCCGTTTTTAATCTCGACCGTTATAAGCGTCGAGCCTGCGTCTATTGAGTTTTCAACCAGCTCCTTAATAACCGATGACGGGCGTTCGACAACCTCACCGGCGGCAATCAGCTCTGCAACCTGCTTTGGTAACACGTTTATTTTAGACATTTCGGCGACCTCCCTTCAAAAAATCAAAAATCAAAAATCAATAAAATCAGTCGTTAAAAACCGACATCAAAAGCTCTTCAAACTCCTTAACCATCGGCTTTACCATGGACTGCTTCTCCTTATAGCCAAACAAGGTGAAAATACCAAACAGCGAAATAAGCATAAGGGGAATATAGATTGCCAGATGGATAAGCTCGGTTAGTCTGAATTTAAGGAAAATATAAAGCATTGCGCCAAGCGGCACCAAAAAGCAAATAATCGACATTAATCTTGTATACCAGCTAATCAAGCGGTCATAAACAAAGGCGTATTCTATTTTTGTGCCGCCGTTTTTTGTAGGCTTCAGTTCAACCAGCGTACAGTAATTCTCGTATGTATCGTTTTTACCCTCAGTAATTTTATACTCAAGCTTAAATACACCGGTTTCGCGGTTAACACTGCCCGAAAGACGAGAATCCTCAGCCGAAGCCAGTGCATCCTCAAAAGCAACCAAAACCTCATCATACGGCAAATCCAGTATTGCACGTCTACGCTTACCCAAAATTTTATATCTTTTACCAATATTCATATTCCCATTCCCACCTTATTATATTTCTCTTGCCTTTTTAACAAAACCGTTCAACGCATTCATACATTCAATCGGTGTTAAGGTATTGACATCAAGCAGCTTCAGTTCCTCAAGCAGCTGCTTTGCACCGTGAATTTCAAAGGTAATCTGTGCATCGGTTTCATCGCTCGAAAATCTCGGAGTATTATCGGCACCCTCAGTCTCAAGGGCGTGTAAAATCTCTTTAGCTCTCATAATTACCGAGCTTGGGATTCCCGAAAGCTTGGCTACCTCAACACCATAACTGTCATCGGCGCCTCCGCGGACAATCCTACGCAAAAAGGTGATATCATCACCGCGTTTTTTTACGGCGACATTGTAATTCTTTACTCCCTGAAGCTGGTCCTCTAAAGCAGTCAGCTCGTGATAATGGGTAGCAAACAGCGTTTTTGCACCGATTTTCCTTTTATCGCAAACATATTCCAAAACGGCTCGGGCTATCGACATTCCGTCATAGGTCGAGGTGCCTCGTCCGATTTCATCCAAAATAAGCAGGCTTTTTGAGGTGGCATTTTTGAGAATATAAGCAACCTCACTCATTTCAACCATAAAGGTTGACTGACCCGAAGCTAAGTCATCCGATGCACCGACACGCGTAAATACGGCATCGGTTATGGGGATTTCGGCAGTCTGAGCCGGAACAAACGAGCCGATTTGAGCCATAACGGTGATAATTGCAACCTGCCTCATATAGGTCGATTTACCCGCCATATTAGGACCGGTGATAATTGCGCAACGGTTGTTGCCGTTATCCAAAACGGTATCGTTCGGTACAAACGGCATTGTGCTTAATTCCTCAACCACCGGATGCCTGCCTGCGACAATATTTAATACACCGTTTGTATTAAGCGTCGGACGGCAGTAGTTATTTTTAACCGCAACCTCGGCTAAGGAGCACAAAACATCGAGCAAGCCTAACGCATCGGCGGTTTTTTGTACCCTCGGCAATGCATCGGCAACCGTTTTTCTTACCGAATCAAAAATCTGAAATTCCAACTGTGAGCTATGCTCACGGGCACCCAAAACACGAGCCTCAATTGTTTTCAATTCATCGGTAATATACCGCTCGCAATTAGTTAAGGTCTGCTTTCTTATGTAGTGGTCGGGCACCATATCCTTAAAGGAATTGGTAACCTCAATATAATAACCGAAAACCTTGTTATACCGCACCTTTAACGTCTTAATTCCGGTGCTTTCACGCTCAGCGGTTTCGATGTTAGTTATAATATCCTTACCGCCCTTTAAATCCGAACGGAGCAAATCAACCTCCGAATTATAGCCCTCTCGGATAATTCCGCCCTCTCTTACCGAAAACGGAGGCTCGTCAACAATAGCGCGGTCAATAAGCTCACAAATATCTTCCAAAGTATCAATATCGGTATTCACACCGCTTAAAATTCGGCTTTTAAGATAGCTTAACTGTCGCTTTATTGCAGGTAACAGACGCATTGTTGCGCAGAGTGAACGAAGCTCCCTTCCACCTGCTGTACCGTAGACAATGCGGGTCATAAGACGTTCGATATCGTGAATATCGGACAACAACTCACGTATTTCACCTAATGCAACAATATTGCCAACCAGCTCATCTACACCGTTGTAACGGGTTTCCAACGCCATTCGGTCCATAAGCGGCTGACAAATCAGCTTTCGAAGTAACCGCTTGCCCATTGCAGTTTTGGTCTTATCCAAAACCCAAAGCAATGAACCTCGCTTTTCCTTGCTACGCATAGTTTCACACAGCTCAAGATTTCGCATAGCGGTAACATCAAGCTTCATAAATTGATTGTCGGTGTAAATGTTGACACTTGATATGCGCTCCATACCGCTCATTTGTGTTTTTTCAAGGTAGTAAAGCGTTGCACCCAAAGCCGAAATCGCAAGACTGCCGGCAGTTAAGCCTTTTTCGGCAACCGAGCCGATATTAAAGTGACGTAAAACTGCAATTTCAACCACATCCGGGTCAAACTTCTCGTCATCAAGTATAGTTAAACAGCACTGCAGCTTAGATTGAATAAAATCACAAACCTCTTTCTTTTTTGTGATTTCACCTGTGGTAATAATTTCACTGGGACTAAAGCGTCCTAATTCGGCAGTGACCCTTTGTACTGCATCACTTCCCGAAATTTCGGTCACACTGACGTCACCGGTTGAAGCATCAACAAAACAAAGACCGTAATCATTTTTATTAAAGCAAAGTGCCGCAAGGTAGTTATTGCGTGACTCGTCCAGCATACTGTCCTCTAAAACAGTACCCGGAGTCACAACGCGAATGATATCACGCTTAACAAGACCCTTAGCAGTAGCCGGGTCCTCGACCTGCTCACAAATCGCAACACGGTAGCCCTTTTCAATCAAACGGGCAATATAATTCTCGCAGGAATGGTAAGGCACGCCGCACATAGGCGCACGCTTCTCTTGACCGCAATCCTTACCGGTTAAAACAATATCCAACTCACGCGATGCCGTTATGGCATCGTCAAAGAAAAGCTCGTAAAAGTCACCAACCCTGAAAAACAAAAGATTATCCTTATTTTGCTCCTTAATTTCAAGATACTGACGCATCATAGGTGACAACTCAGCCATTTACCTTCACCTCAATTCAAATACCCTTTGTCTGACTCTGCTATCTGATGTCTGAAATCTGTTAATGGCATCCGCCGCAGGTTGAGCAGCTTCCGGTACAGCCGGTAGCCGGCTCGCAGGTATTGGGGTCCTCGCCTTCCATTGAAAGCTCGATTATTCCGTTAACACGCTTCATAACCTCTTCAAACTCGGCCTTGGCCTTATTAAATTCCATCATACAGTCGTTGCACATAATCTGACCGTAAAGCTGACGGATTTTCACATTAAATTCCTTAATTTTCTCAACATCACGCTCGGCCTCTTCCTTTTGAAATTCGGTATCAACCGTCATACGTGCAATGTTAAATTCACCCACTAATTTTTGAAGTTCCGGGTCATCGTCATTCTTCTTGCGAGCCTCTAAATATCTCAGATATCTTTCATCGGCCTGCATTGCAACACCTAAAGCTCTTGCTGCTTCTATAATATCCATTTATAAAATCTCCTAAAATTATTTTATATTTCCTTGCCGTGAAGCACACCGTCAAAGTCCACTATCAAGGCATTTTTAAACGTTCCTAAATCCTCAGGCTTACCGGCAATTCTCACAACCAAATTTTCCGACGAGCGGCCTATAAGCATATCCCCGTCAACCTCTTCAATCAAAAGCCGTACTTTTTTGCCGATAAGTGCCTTGTTTAGCCTTAGCGAAATCTCCTCCTGCACCTTTAACATTTCACTAAACCTGCGGGACTTATCCTCTTTAGACTCGGTATCCGGCATTTCGGCGGCAGGTGTACCCGGTCTCGGTGAAAAAATAAAGGTAAACAGTGAATAATACTCTACCCTTTTTATCAGTTCAACGGTTTTTATGAAGTCTTCCTCGGTCTCACCGGGGAAACCGACAATAATGTCGCTTGTAAACTGAATATTCGGCATAAGCTCGCGTGCACGGTCAATAAGCTTCAAATAGCTTGCCGAATCATAATGCCGGTTCATAGCCTTCAAAACCCTGTCGCTTCCGCACTGCACCGGAAGATGTAAATGCCGCTCAACCTTTTCACACTCACTCATTGCAACCAAAAGCTCGTCCGAGCAGTCCTTAGGGTGCGAGGTCATAAACCTTATTCTGAAGTCACCCTCTAAGGCATTAATTTCTCGCAAAAGTCCGGCAAAGGTCATTTTATGCTGACAGTTTTTGCCGTAGGAATTGACATTCTGTCCTAATAGCATTATTTCCTTGGCACCGGAATTTATAAGCTCTTTTGCCTCGGCCAAAACATCCTCAGGCTCACGTGAAAACTCACGTCCTCTGACATACGGCACGATACAGTAGGTACAAAAGTTATTACATCCCTGCATAATCGGTAACCATTTTTTAAAGGTACCGTCGCGGTGAACGGGAATCCCCTCAAAAATACCGCTGTCATCCTTTGGATTTTCAAAAACACGCTTGCCTTGGGTTAGCTTGCGGTAAACAAACTCAGGAAATTTGTGTCTTACCTGAGTGCCGAACAAGATATCAACATACGGATAGCTTTTCCTGATTCGGTCGGAAACTTTGGTTTGCTGAGCCATACAACCGCACATACAAATAAGCATATTCGGACGCTGACGCTTGTTTGCTTTCAAAATACCGACATTGCCGAAAACCCTGGTCTCGGCGTGTTCACGTACGGCACAGGTGTTATAAAGCACCAAATCAGCCTCATTAAGGTCATCGGTAAAGCCGTAACCCATAAGCTCTAAGTAACCCTTTAAATGCTCGGAATCACTGACGTTTTGCTGACAGCCGTAGGTATGCACAAAAGCCAGAGGCTTATACCCATACTTGTTCATTACTATTTCACGAACTCGCTCACAAAACCCTAATTGGCGTTCAATTTCGATCTGCTTTTCAGATAAATTTGCAATATTTTCCAACTTAAAAATCTCCCGAAATCAAGAAATGCAAACACTTCTCCATATTCTTTATAATTATACTATAATCCACCCGTTATTGCAAGCACAATATAAGTAATAAAACCAAAAAATTCACCCGAGGAAAACCCTCAGGTGAATTACTTTAAAAAATCAATTTATCTTCTGCCTCTGAATCCGCGACGGTCACCGTCACGTCTTGCTCGGCGTTCCTCCTCGGCGCCCTCTTCAACGGTCATACCGTCAAGCTCAACCAAGGCATCGCGGCGGGAAAGATTTACGCGGTCGCGGTCATCAATCTCGGTAACTTTAACCTTAATGATGTCACCGACAGTAACAACATCCTCAACCTTTTCTACACGCTTGACATCAAGCTTGCTTACGTGCACAAGACCCTCAACACCGGGGGCAATTTCAACAAATGCACCAAAGTCCATAATTCTGGTAACGGTACCCTGATAGAAAGCACCAACCTCAGGACCCTCGGCAATAATATCAATAACATCCATAACTGCCTGACCCTTTTCGGTATCAAGAGTAGAGATAAATACACGTCCGTCTTCCTCGATGTTGATTACGCACTCATAAAGCTCCTGCAGCTTCTGAATAACCTTACCCTGCTTACCGATAACGTCACCGATTTTCTCAGGATTAATGGTCATAGTAAGCATCTTGGGTGCATACTTAGAAAGCTCAGCACGAGGCTCTGCGATACAGGGCAACATAATCTCATCCAGAATGTTAATTCTTGCATCGTGAGTCTTCTGGAAAGCCTCTTTAATAATTTCGGGAGTAAGACCATGAACCTTTAAGTCCATCTGAATAGCGGTGATACCCTTTTTAGTACCGGCAACCTTAAAGTCCATATCGCCGTAGAAGTCCTCAAGACCCTGAATATCAACCATAGTCATAAAGTCGCCCTTAACACCGTCATCACCGGTGATAAGACCGCAGGAAATACCTGCAACGGGGGCCTTAATGGGAACGCCGGCAGCCATAAGTGATAAGGTAGAACCGCAGATAGAACCCTGTGAAGTAGAACCGTTAGAGGAAAGTACCTCAGATACTACACGGATAGTATAAGGGAACTCATCAACCGACGGAATAACCGGCAAAAGTGCACGCTCTGCCAAGGCACCGTGACCGATTTCACGACGTCCGGGACCACGGGACGGTTTGGTTTCACCGACAGAATAGGACGGGAAATTATAGTGATGAATATATCTCTTCTCGGTTTCCTCATCAAGACCGTCGAGCTTCTGTGCTTCACTGACAGGTGCTAAAGTTGTAATCGATAAAACCTGAGTCTGACCGCGGGTGAACATGCCCGAGCCGTGAACTCTCGGCAACAAATCAATCTTAGCGTCCAAAGGACGGATTTCGTTGATACCGCGGCCGTCAACACGCTTATGCTCGGTCTTCAGCCACTCACGAACAACATGCTTCTGAACGAGATACATAATCTCGTCGAGTTTTGCCTCTTTACCCTCAAAACGCTCGTCAAACTTCTCATGAACAGCGTCATAAATAGGTAAAAGTGCAGCATCACGAACGGTCTTGTCGTCGGTATCAAGTGCCTTCTTGACATCCTCAATACAGAAAGCCTCAATCTCAGCCATAATTGCCGGGTCGGGGTCGTTAGACTCGAACTGGAACTTAGGCTTGCCGATTTCTTCAACAATGCCGTTAATAAACTTAACAACCTCACGGTTAACGTCGTGAGCCTTCATAATAGCTTCAAACATCAAGTCGTCAGGAATTTCGTTACCGCCAGCCTCAATCATAGCTACCAATTCACCGGTCGAAGCAACGGTTACTTCCATTTCACTCTTAGCACGCTCTTCTAAGGTCGGGTTAACAACGATTTCACCGTCTACGAGACCTACCTTAACACCGCTGATAGGGCCATCCCACGGGATATCGGAAATAGCAATAGCTGCCGAAACACCAATCATCGCGGTGACTTCAGGACTGCAATCGGGGTCAACTGCCATAACGGTAGCAACAACCGAGCAATCGTTTCTCATATCCTTGGGGAACAAAGGACGGATAGGACGGTCAATGCAACGAGAGGTTAAAATAGCCTTCTCGCTGGGGCGGGACTCGCGTCTCTGGAAAGAGCCCGGAATACGGCCTACCGAATACATTTTTTCCTCGTAATCAACCGACAAGGGGAAGAAATCAACACCCTCACGCGGCTTTGCCGAAGCAGTAACGTTACACAATACGGCGGTTTCACCGTAGGTACACATAACCGAGGCATTAGAAAGTTGTGCCATCATACCGGTCTCAATCTTCAAAGGACGGCCTGCAAGCACGGTTTCATAAACCTTGTAGTTGTTAAACTGCATCTTTGTAATTTGACTCATTTTTTACACCTTCCATAAAATAAAATTATATTTTCACGGGGGTGCGTACTTTAGCAATAGTTCCGAAGCTCGAGCCTCAAGCTCCCGAACAACTGCTAAAATCAGCACACTTCCCCGTAATTCACTCGATTTTCAACAAAAATTAAAACCTTAAATAAAGTAAATCAAGCCGGTTGAGAAAACCTCAACCGGCTGAAATGCGATTACTTACGCAAGCCAAGTCTTGCAACGATAGAACGGTATCTTTCGATATCCTTCTTCTGCAAGTAAGCCAAAAGATTACGTCTGTGACCAACCATTTTGAGCAAACCGCGACGAGAATGATGGTCGTGAGTATTTGCCTTTAAATGCTCGGTTAAGTCGTTGATACGGCGAGTAAGAACAGCAATCTGAACCTCCGGAGAACCGGTATCGCCCTCATGAACTGCATACTCAGCAATTATCTGATTCTTTTCTTCCTTAAGCATTGTTTTCACCCTTTCTGAAATTTAAACCCATTCCCGAGTTAAAGGTTGGTGAATTCCCGAAAAACAGGCTTACTCCCAAAACTCAGAAAACGGTATTATCATCGGTACTCAAGACCGACTTGGAGCATTATAACACAAGAATCTCAAAAAGTAAAGAGTTTTTTTGAAAAAGAGAAAAATTGTGAAGTTACAACGCGATACAGTTCATCGGACAAGCTTCGACACATGCACCGCAGGCTACACACTTTTCGGGACTGATGCGTGCCAAATTATCCTCGACCGTAATCGCATCATACTCGCAGACCTTTTTACACTTACCGCAGCCGATACAGGCAACCTCGCACACCTTACGTGCAACGGCTCCCTTATCCTTATTTGAGCAAAGTACCTTAGCGTAAACCTTACTTTTCGGCATCATTTCAATAATACCCTTAGGGCAGGCAGTAGCACAAGCCGTACAGGCAGTACACTGTCCGGGGTCTACAACCGCCTTGCCGTTAATAACCTCAATCGCACCGTATTTACAAGCACGCTGACAGTCCCCAAAGCCCAAGCAACCGAAATTACAATCAGACGTGCCGGCGTACATCATATTAGCTGCCTTGCAGGTTGAGACACCGAAATAACTCATTTTGTTTCCAACGTGGTCACAAGTGCCGTTACACTTTACAGTTGCAACCTTCGGTTCGGTCATTTCAACGCTGACACCCAAGATTTCACCTAATTTTTCATTACAATCGGCACCGCCCGGGGCACAAAGACCGGGCTTAGCCTCACCTTTAGCCAAGGCTTCGGCATAGCCGTCACAGCCTGAGTATCCGCAAGCACCGCAGTTAGCACCCGGCAATTCAGCACGAAGCTTTTCAACCGTTTCATCAGTTTTAACCGCCATTACGATAGAGGCAATAGACAGTCCCAAGCCTGCAACAAGACCGATACCAGCGACAATAATTACAGCAAATAAAATCGGATTCATTTTGTCGCCTCCTTACTTAACGATACCGGCAAAGCCTAAGAATGACAGTGAAACAATAGCTGCCGCTACCAAAGTTATCGGAAGTCCCTTTAACGACTCGGGAATATCCGAGCTTTCAAGCCTTCCTCTGACACCGGCAAAGATGAACATTGCCAGCAAGAAGCCCAAGCCCGCACCTAACGAGTTAAACAATGCCTCAACATAATTGGTGATTCTTACATTTGTGAAATTAAGCATTGTAATACCCAAAACAGCACAGTTTGTGGTTATAAGCGGTAAATATACACCTAATGCCTTATAAAGCGGCGGAATATATTTCTTTAAAACAATCTCAACCAGCTGTACCAAAGCGGCTATAATAAGAATAAATACGATTGTCTGCAAATAACCCAAGCCATAAGGCAACAACAAATAGCGATGAATGGGATAGGTAACTGCAGTGGCAAGCAGCATAACCAAGGTTACGGCAATACCCATACTGACAGCGGTATTTGTTTTCTTGGAAACGCCCAAGAAAGGACAAATTCCCAAAAACTTTGCCAAGACCATATTCTCGGTCAAAAGTCCGGCAAGCACAATGGTAATAATGTTAGCTACATTCATTGCGGCTCACCTCCGTTTTCCTTTTTAACATCCACATTTTCGGCCTCGGTACGGACATTTTCATCGGTCACACCGTCACCTATAACACCGACGGTGGCTTCACTTTCGGGTAATTCTTCGCCGACCGATTTAGCAATATCAGCATTAGTTACAATGCCCTCGTCAACCGGCGCCGACTGACCGACAGTTTCCTGATTATCAGCCGACTCACAAGTGTCACAACCCGAACAACCGTTACAACCGCCGCAGCCTAAATTCTTAATCGGCTTTTTGCCCATTTTAACTGCAAGCTTATTGGAAAGAGCTACGAGCACGCCAAACACGAAAAATCCACCCGGAGGAAGAATAAAGATAAGCATAGGTTCAATAGCGCCCTGGGTCACCTGAAGTCCAAAAATCGTTCCGGCACCCAAAAGCTCACGAATCATGCCCATTAAGGTAATAGCGGCGGTAAAGCCGATACCCATACCGATAGCATCCAAAATACTCGGCAAAACAGGGTTTTTAGATGCAAACATTTCTGCACGTGCCAAAATAATACAGTTAACAACAATCAACGGCAGGAAAATACCTAACGCCGCATCGATGCTCGGCAAAAACGCCTTAACAAGCATTTGAATTATCGAAACAAAGGCGGCAATTATGGTGATAAACGCCGGAATTCTGACCTTATCGGGAATAACATTACGAAGAAGAGAAATAACGGCATTACTGCCTATTAGCACCAACGTTGCGGCAACACCCATACCGATACCGTTAATTGCGGCGGTAGTGATTGCCAAGGTAGGACAGGTGCCCAAGACCAAACGTAAAACCGGATTTTCTTTAATAACACCTTTAGTAAGGGTGGTCATTTTACTGTTTTCAGCCATTATTTTTCACCCTCCTCAGTTATTGCTTTATACATATCAAGTGCATCATTAACACATTCAGCAACCGCCTTAGACGAGAAGGTTGCACCGGTAACAGCCTCAACATTTCCGCCGATGGTAGCCTCACCGCTAAGACCCTTGAACTGTTCCCAATAGGATTTTTTTGTGATATTCTGACCTAAGCCCGGAGTTTCATCCGAAGCGCTTAAGACCTCAATCGCAATGACCTTTCCATTCATATCGACACCGGTCATAACCTTTACAGGACCGCCGTAGCCGTTATGCGAAAAGGTAAAAATATAGCCGTAGGTATTATCGTTTTCGGCAATATAATAGGTGTTTTCGACACCGTTTACGGTAATTTTACCCTCGGTATAATTATCAGCCTCAATAATCCTCGACATAGCCTTTTGCTCAGCCTTTTTATCAGCCTCGGCAATACGCTTGGCAGTCAATTCATTAGTACCTGCCAAGCCGGCCGCTGAAATAGCACAAATAACCGTCAAAATAATAGTAGTAACAATAATACTCTTTATATTTTTCATTTTTTGGCCTCCCATCCAAAGGGCTTAGGAGCCGTAATTTTATTGATATAAGGTACAAACAGATTCATTAAAAGAATACCGTAGGACATACCCTCGGGCAGATATCCGAAATGACGGATAAGGAATGTAATCAATCCAATACCCACACCGTAAATAATGTGACCCTTCCAATTAATGGGGCTTGTGACATAATCGGTTGCCATAAATACGGCGCCGAACAAAAGTCCGCCGGAAAGAATCATATAAAGTGGGTCGAGATTGAAAATCAGTGACATTACAGCAACCGTACCAACGGTAACCAACGGTACAACCGGACTGATAACCCGGCGAAAAACCAAATACAAGAAACCCAAAATTATAAGCAATTTAAAGGTTTCGCCCAACGAACCGGGAACCTTTCCCATAAACATCTGCATATAGGAATAACCGTCGGTTGTCAAGGGTGTTGCCATTGATGTAGCATCGGTAGCACCGGTAATAACCTCAACACCCTTTGGTGCAACCCAAGCAGTCATTGCACTCGGGAACGAAACCAGCAAAGCAATACGCGCAGTAATTGCGGGGTTGGCAAAGTTGTGACCGATACCGCCAAACATCATTTTTACGACACCGATAGCAATTACACTGCCGATTGCCGCCATCCAAAGCGGAAGCTTGGGCGGTAAATTCAATGCCAGAATAAGACCGGTAACGACTGCCGACAGGTCATAAATCGAGTTTTTACGTTTCATAACCTTGCAGCAAACATACTCTGTCAAAACGGCCGCAACGACGGTTGTAAGTACCAGCAAAGCCGAATACCAGCCGAACATAATACAGCCGGCAACGGTTAAGGGTAAAAGCGAAATAATAACATCCAGCATAATACCCTTTGAGGAGTCCTGATGTCTTATATGAGGTGAACTTGAAACTGTTAATCTATCCATTTTAACCCCTCCTTACTTTTTATTTCTCAATTCAGCCTTAGCCAAACGCATTGTCTGAGTTAAATAACGCTTTGACGGACAAACATACGAGCAGCAACCGCACTCGATACAATAATCGACATAAAGGGCCTTTACCCTTTCAATATCACCGATTCTGAGTGCCGACTCAATCTCCAACGGCTGTAATCCCATAGGGCAGGTATTTGCGCAACGGCCGCACCTGATACACGGATTATCAATCGGTCGGACGGCCTCCTTACTTCCAAACACCAAAATTGCATTATTTTGCTTTAGCAACGGCATTTTGGTGTCAACCAAAGCAGTACCCATCATCGGTCCGCCGTAGAGAATCTTTCTTGCAGCCTTTTTATATCCGCCGCAAAACTCAATCAACGCCTCTATCGGTGTACCTATAGGCACACAAACATTTTGCGGATTTGCTACAGCATCACCGGCAACCGTAACGGTACGCGATACAACCGGCATACCGGTAGTAATATACTTATACAGATAGGAAACACTGGTAATGTTCATAACAAGGCAACCGACATCCGACGGGAGCTTGCCTAACGGAAGCTTTCTTCCGGTTGTGGTATAAATAAGCACCTTTTCAGCACCCTGAGGATACTGTGACTTAAGTCTCATCAGCCTTATCGAGTTATCGGTGTCTTTTACATCGGTTGCAACCTTATATAAAGCCTTTGTCTTCTCATCATCGGTCGAATTGACGCCCATTTGGTAGCCCAATTCATCCTCAGCCAGCTTTTGAAGTTTTGATATAGCCTTAGGCTTATTATCCTCAACAGCAATAATGACATTTTTAATACCGAGGATATTCTTGATAACAAAAATACCGCCTAAAATACTGTCGGTACTTTCAACACACTCACGGTAGTCGGAAGTAATATACGGCTCACACTCAGCACCGTTAATAATAAGGGTATCCAGCATAGTATTTGGGCCGACATTAAGCTTTACATGCGCAGGAAAACCTGCGCCGCCAAGACCGACCAGACCGGAGTCCCTTGCTGCGGCAACAAGCTGCTCCTTAGTTTCAACAGTATGTGGCTTTAAATCAGGGTCAGGAGTCATAAGACCGTCAGAGTTAATAACAACAGTCTGACAAGTGGCACCCGACGGCAAAAGCATAGTACCGATACTGTCAACCGTACCCGAAACACTAGAGTGAATGGGTGCGCTTATAAACTTATCACTGTCACCGATTTTTGTACCCACATAAACCGTATCACCCTTTTTAACGCAGGACGTACACGGTGCACCTATATGTTGCTGCATAGCAATAACAACCGTTTCCGGCGCCGGCATAATAACCGTTTCCTTTTCAGCTGTACCCTTATTATGGGGCAACCTCACTCCGCCGAAAATATTTTTCACAGGGCGAAGTATTCCTTCGGGAATTGCCATTTTGCTTTCCTCCTAAAAAATCAAATGCTCGGGCGACAAAACTCCAACCGAGCTTGCATAACATTGATATTTTACCACACATTCCTTGAAAAAACAATATTAATTTAGTATTTTTATACATTTTTATACTTTAATTCATGTGAATTTTCGTTAATTTTTTAACAATTAATTCAGGGATAAAAATATACCCGAGGGGCGAACCCCTCGGGTATGTAAATTTAAGATTTGACTTAAATTATTCGGCAGCAATAGCCTCAACAGGGCACTGGTCAGCACAAGCACCGCAATCAATGCAGGTATCTGCGTTAATAACGAACTGTCCGTCACCCTCTGCGATAGCCTCAACAGGGCACTGTGCAGCACAAGCACCACAGCTGATGCAAGCGTCAGAAATCTTATATGCCATTGGAAATACACCTCCGTTTGAAAAATGAAATTGCTTAACTGCAACTATATTCTAACACAGTTTTTATAAAATGCAAGTACATTTTATAATTTTGTTATTTCTTGACCGGTTTTTCGAGCGGCTTTGCATTCCAAATCTTGGTTGCATAATCATAAATCGAACGGTCTGCCGAGAAAATTCCGGCATTGGCAATGTTAATAAGCGACATTTTGTTCCACTTTTCAGTATTCTTATAAAGCTCACTTGCCTTGTTTTGTGCGGTACAGTAATCCTCAAAATCGGCAAACGCCATATAGTAGTCACTGTTCTTTAAAGCTCTCGAAAGTGCCGGGAACTGTGCGCCGCCTATGCCGTTGACGATAAAGTCAACTGCACGGCGAAGCTTCTGGTTATTATCGTAATAACGACCGGGATGATACTGATTTCTCAAAGCCAAAACCTCAGGAGTATGCATACCGAAGATAATTATATTATCGTCGCCAACAGCCTCGTGAATTTCAACATTGGCGCCGTCCTCAGTGCCTAGGGTAATGGCACCGTTAAGCATAAACTTCATATTTCCGGTACCGCTTGCCTCGGTTGAAGCCAGCGAAATCTGCTCACTTATTTCAGCCGACGGAATCATAAGCTCTGCTAAGGTTACACGGTAATCCTCAACAAAAACAACCTTAATCTTATCCTTGACCTGAGGGTCAGCCTCAATAACCTTGGAAAGATTGATAATCATCTGAATAATCTCTTTTGCCAAATGGTAGCCCGGGGCCGCCTTTGCACCGAAGATATAGGTCTTGGGTGTAAACTCTGCATTGGGATTTTCCTTAATAAATAAATAATCAGAAATAATGTGAAGTGCATTAAGGTGCTGACGCTTATACTCGTGCAAACGCTTTACCTGCATATCGAAGATAGAATTGGTATCAAGGATAATACCGTATTCATTCTTAACATATTTTGCAAAGCGTTCCTTATTGCTATGCTTAATCTCAGCTAATTTTTCAAGTACAGCCTTGTCATCCTGGAATTTTTCAAACTCTTTCAGCTGAGCATTATCCAAAATGAACTTGTCACCGATACACTCGGTAATGAGCTTGGTTAATTCAGGGTTAGACTGACAAATCCAACGTCTGAAGGCAATACCGTTTGTAACGTTGGTAAACTTTTCAGGGGTTACGCGGTAGTAATCATTGAAAAGATTATCCTTCAGAATGTCACTGTGAAGTCTTGAAACGCCGTTTACACTATGGCAGGAGGCAACACAAAGATTAGCCATTTTAACAACTCCGCCCTCGATAATGGCGGTGCGTGCAACATAGTCTGCATCGTAAGTCTTTTCCCACATAGATGCTCTGAAACGATTGTCAATTTCAGTAACAATCTGGAATATACGGGGTAACAGACCGCGGAAGAGGTCAATCTGCCAGCACTCCAGAGCCTCACGCATAATGGTGTGGTTGGTGTAGGCAGTTGTACGGACAACAATATCCCAAGCCTTATCCCAGGAATATCCGCATTCGTCCAAAAGGTAACGCATCAATTCAGGCACAACAAGAGCCGGATGAGTGTCGTTAATATGAATAGCGGCCTTTTCGGGCAGATTATCCAAGGTGCCGTATTTACGTAAATGACGCTGTAAAATATCCTGAATAGAGGCCGAAACCAAGAAATATTGCTGTCTTAAACGCAGAGATTTGCCCTCGGGATGATTATCCTCGGGATACAAAACCTTACTGATAACCTCGGCCATAGCCTGATGCTCCAAGGCTCTTACATAATCGCCCTGATTGAATGCCGCCATATTGATAGAGCGAGTCTCAGAGCTCCAGAGTCTTAATACGTTAACACTTCTGCCGTCGGCACCGGCAACCATAAGGTCATACGGCACAGCACGGACTGTATCACAGTTTTCTAATTCAACACTGTGGTGACCGTCGCACCAAATTTCCTTTACGTTACCGCCGAAGTTTACATCAACGGCCGAGCCGTCACGCTTGACAAGCCAGCAGCTTCCGCCGGGAAGCCAGAAATCAGGCATCTCGGTCTGCCAGCCATCGGCAAACTTCTGACGGAAAATACCGAACTCATATTTAATACAGTATCCCATTGCAGGATAGCCGCTTGTGGTAAGACCGTCCAAGAAGCAGGCAGCCAGACGGCCCAAGCCACCGTTACCCAAGCCTGCATCCGGCTCAAGCTCATAAAGATTGTCAAGCTTTACACCGTATTTAGCCAATGCCTTTTTAAAGGTTTCGTCCAGCTTCATATTGAAAAGGTTGTTCTTTAAAGAACGTCCCATCAAAAATTCCATCGAAAGGTAGTAAACCATCTTGCTTTCCTGCGCCGAGGTATCCTCGCGGAAAGCAGCACGCCGCTCAGTCATAAGGTCGAGCAAAGCCAAAACCGAAGCCTTATAAAAAAGCTCGTCCGAGGCCTGACTTGGCGCAACGCCGAAATTGTGGGTTAGCTTCTGACCTATAAGGTCGTAAATTTCTTTGATTGTATACATCAAATTCCCTCCGGTTTATAAAAAAATTTACTAAATATTCATTGATTATTTTCAGATAATACCTTATTATTGTATTATCATAACAATATAATAATACAACTATACAGAAATTTCAATACTCGTTATGTAAAAAACATCGCAATTTTTTATATATTTTTTATAAAAATTGTCCTCAATCGTCACTTTATAAACCTAAATATTAGCAAAATGCACTAAAAACACCATTTTTTGCACTGTAACAAACTTTTGTGAGGTAAAAATATGAACGATACTGAAAAGTCATCTTTAGAGACAACCGAAGCCAAAGGAATGACTTCTGTGCCGCCAAAAACAACTAAACCTGAAGAAAATAAGGAACCGATT
>CAJGBX010000002.1 GCA_904501685.1 Clostridiaceae bacterium | reverse complement strand
TCATTGAAATGAGTGTCGCGCAAAATTAAATTGCAATTTAATTTTGCTAAAGCCACTTGAAAAGTGGCTTGTCGAAACGCTTTAAAGCGTTTCGACTAACTACAATCATTATAACACTGATAAATTGATTTTGCAAGAGACTGCGCTTGGTTAATTTAGCGTTCTGATTGCGTTTAATATAGCAATCACTGCAACACCGACATCCGCAAAAATAGCTAACCACATAGGTGCATAGCCAAATATTCCAAGCAGCAGCACAATAGCCTTGATACCTAATGCAAATATAATATTTTGACGTACAATTTTTAATGTCCTGCACGCAATTTTTACGGCAGTCGCAACCTTTTCGAGGTTATCGTCCATAAGTACAACATCGGCAGCCTCAATAGCGGCGTCTGAACCTAAGGCTCCCATTGCGATACCGATATCTGCGCTGACCAGAACCGGTGCGTCGTTGATGCCGTCACCGATGAATGCCAGCTTTTTGCCGTCAGGTACGGCAAGCTTTAATTCTTTGACCGCCGTAACCTTATCCTCGGGTAAAAGCTCGGCTCGGTAGCCGTCAATTTTCAGAGTGTTTGATATTGCCTCGGCAGTTTTCTCACTGTCGCCTGTAAGCATTACTGTTTGTTTAACGCCTGCCGATTTTAATTGCTGTAAGGCGTTTGCAGTGGTTTTCTTGATTTGGTCCGAAATAACGATAAAGCCTTCATATTTTTCGTCAACCGCAACGTGAACAACGGTACCTATACCGTTAAATTCAGCCGGCATCAAGCTGCAGGACCCCATCAACCTTTCGTTACCGGCGGCAATCACTTTTCCGTCGACCGTTGCAATCACACCTTGACCGGATAATTCTTTGGTGTCGGAAATTTCGCATTCGGGCAGTTCGCCTGCCGCTTTTCTTAAGGCTAAGGCAATAGGATGCACAGAATAGACTTCGGCAAGAGCCGCTAACTGTAAAAGCCGGCTTTCCGGTAAGGTATCAGAGTGAATTTCGGTTACGGTAAAGGTACCCTCGGTTAATGTGCCGGTTTTATCCAAGGCAATTGTATAAAGGTCAGATAAGGCTTCAAGATAATTTGAGCCCTTTATTAAAATTCCCTGCTTAGATGCACCGCCGATACCGCCGAAAAATGATAACGGAACCGAAATGACAAGTGCACAGGGGCAGGAGATTACCAAAAATGAAAGTGCTCTTACTAACCAAGAGGGAAGTGAGGCAAGGTATGAGCCGACTGTAAAAATCGGAGGTACAAACGCCAAGATAACTGCAGCAAGCACCACTAACGGAGTGTAAACCCGAGCAAATTTCGTAATAAAGTTTTCCGATTTTGATTTATTGTTACTGGAGTTTTCTACCAGCTCCAGAATTCGTGAAACGGTCGATTCACCGAAGCCCTTAGTCACCTTTACAGTTAAAGCTCCGCTTAAATTAATGCAACCGCTGATAATGGTGTCGCCAACATTAATGCTTCTCGGCACAGATTCGCCGGTTAATGCGGCAGTATCTAAAGCCGAAGAGCCGGACAGTACGATACCGTCTAGCGGCACGCGGTCCCCCGGACGAACCGTTATGATTTCGCCGACAGTGATTTCCTCGGGGTCAACCTCGATTAGCTCACCGTTACGCTCGACATAAGCAACATCGGGACGGATATTCATTAAAGCGGCAATTGATTTACGGCTTTTGCCTACGGCAATGCTTTGGAAAAGCTCACCTGTCTGGTAGAAAAGCATAACAAAAACCGCCTCCGGATACTGCGGCTCGGCTTCGGGGAAGAAGCCCAAGAATATGGCACCTACCGTTGCAATTGTCATAAGAAAGCTTTCGTCAAACATCTGACCGTTTATGATGTTTTTGCCAGCCTTAATTAGTACATCGTAGCCTATTATAAGGTAAGGAACAAGGTAAACCGCTAAGGTCAACCAAACCGAAAAGTCCTTTATTAAAATTTTGTCAGCTAAAACCGCTATAATCAGCAGAAATGCGGACAGTATAATCCGCCATAATGTTTTTCTTTGCTTTTTGCTCATTTTATTTTATAATCACCGTGCAGTCAGGCTCGATTTTTCTACATATAGCAACCGCCTGCTTTAAAACGTTATCAAAAATTTCGTCAGGTGCTTCAAGGGTCAGCTTTTGGCTTAAAAAGTTGACTCGCGCCGAAATTACACCGTCAATTTTTAAAATTCCGTCCTCCATTTTTTGGGCACAGTGTGCACAGTCCAAATCCTCTAACATAAATACTTTTTTCATTATTAATACCTCATTTCTCAACTATATGGCTTAAGCCGTTGGTTATAATTGTTTTGACATGGCTGTCGGCAAGGGAATAGTAAACCGTTTTGCCCTCGCGCCGGGGTTTTATAAGATTCGCCTGCTTTAAGAGTCTGAGCTGATGTGAAATTGCCGATTGGCTTACACCGACCAGGGTTGCAATGTCGCAAACACAGATTTCACACGATAATAAAATACAAAGTATCTTCACCCTAGTCGAGTCACCGAAGATTTTGTAAAGCTCAGCCAAGTCGTATAAATCCTCGTCAGGCGGCAGCTGAGCCTTGACGGTCTTCACTGTATCCTCGTGAGCATGAAACGACTCACACACTTCGACAGCTTCAGTGCTATTAAAAGTATCCATTTCATCATCCTTTCAACATATGAGCATTTGTTCATATGTTCAGTATATAAATTTAATGCCGATTTGTCAATGAAATATTTTGAAAAGTCACAAATTGACAAAATTCCTTGACAAACTGAAAAAAAGCTATATACTAATAAAATATATATGTAATTACTCTTTTGGAGGTTTAATTATGCTGAATAAAGATAAAAGTATGGATACAGTTGTAGCCTTGGCTAAGGGCAGAGGCTTTGTTTATGCCGGAAGTGAAATCTATGGCGGACTTTCCAATAGCTGGGACTACGGTCCTTTGGGCGTTGAACTCAAAAACAACGTAAAAAAGGCTTGGTTTAAAAAGTTCGTGCAGGAGTCTCCTTATAATGTAGGACTTGATTCTGCAATTATTATGAATCCCGAGACCTGGGTAACCAGCGGACACGTTGGCGGATTTTCCGACCCGTTGATGGACTGTAAGGAATGCCATGCACGTCACAGAGCCGATAAGCTTATCGAGGATGCCGGAAGCCGTGCAGACGGTATGACCTTTGAGCAGATGTCGGACTTTATTAAAGAAAACGGCATTGCCTGTCCCGACTGCGGAAGCAAGAATTTCACCGATATCCGCAAGTTTAACCTTATGTTCAAAACATTTATCGGTGTTACCGAGGACGCTAAGAATGAGGTTTACCTCCGTCCCGAAACTGCACAGGGTATTTTTGTAAACTTTGCAAATATTCAACGCACAACACGTAAAAAGCTTCCGTTTGGTGTTTGCCAGATTGGTAAATCCTTCAGAAATGAGATTACACCCGGTAACTTTATTTTCCGTACACGTGAGTTTGAGCAGATGGAGTGTGAGTTCTTCTGCAAGCCGGATACCGACCTTGAGTGGTTCTATTATTGGAAGGATTACTGCAAGAACTGGTTGCTCAGCCTTGGTATTAAGGAAGAAAACATCCGTATGCGTGACCACGAGAAGGAGGAACTGTCTTTCTATTCAAAGGCTACCACCGATATCGAGTTTATGTTCCCGTTCGGTTGGGGTGAACTTTGGGGCATTGCCGACCGTACCAATTATGACCTTGGCCGTCATCAGGAGGCAAGCGGTAAATCGCTTGAGTATTTCGACCCCGAGACTAACGAAAAGTACATTCCTTATGTTGTTGAGCCGTCCTTGGGCTGCGACCGTGTACTGCTCGCATTCCTTTGCGAGGCTTATGATGAAGAGGTTATTGACGCCGAGAAAAATGACACACGTGTTGTTTTGAGATTACATCCGGCCTTGGCACCGTTTAAAGCAGCAGTTTTGCCGCTTTCCAAGAAGCTGGCCGAGCCTGCAGGCAAGGTGTTCAGTAAGCTGGCTAAGGACTTTATGGTTGATTATGACGACGCCGGTTCAATAGGTAAGAGATACCGCCGTCAGGATGAAATCGGCACACCGTTTTGTATTACCTATGACTTTGAGAGTGAGACCGACGGTTGTGTTACTATTCGTGACCGCGATACTATGGAGCAGCAAAGAGTTCCGATTGAGTCATTGACTGAGTTTATTCGCTCCAAGCTTGATTTTTAAGATTTGATTCAGTATATTGGTAAGCAGTATATAGCAAATCCCTCTCTTTGGATTAAAAGAGAGTTTTATTGTTAAATTACAATATACATAGATATAGCGTTTAAAAGCGTATTATGAATTTGCAAACTGTAATATTTGATTTTAACAAAACATGCAAAAGCCGGAAGGGATAAAATTTGTCAAAATAGCCAAAAATTATATTTTGTTTTTGTAATAAAATACTTAACAAAAAACTTGCATTTGGCTTGAAACTTTGTTATAATATGGTTAAGAGTAGTGGTGTATCTGCATTTTTATGTATTTATATCGCCTAAGCTCAGTAATTTCCATTATAAGGAGAATGTTTATGATGACCAGGAACATCAGAAAAATTGTCAGCATTATTTGTGCTGTCGCACTTCTTTTGTCCGTCAGTGTTGTGTCATTCATCGGTTCTTCATCCGCCAAGGTTGAGGAGAATGGTGACTTTACTCTGATGGCACCAGACGAAAAGGCTAACTACGGATATTCCAAAATCACTCACGATATGGAAACCGAGACCACCTCTTCGATTAGACAACAAGGTGGAGTTAAAGCAACCTTCGTAGATAGTGACGATGCTGCTCACGGTAAGGTTTTGCAGACTAACAGCGGTACACGTGTAACATTTAAAAGCGATGGTGTATTTCTTCCTAACAAGATGTATTACATCACCTTTGATGCTAAAGCAACAAGCGGCACCTCTATCCAGCCTTGGTTGATTTTTGCCAGAGGCAATGTTGATGGCGCCAGTGGTTCAAATCCGAGATTTATCGTAAAGCATGATGTTAACTGTACCGATAAGGAAGCACGTGACAGTGCATTTACCTTCTTGATTGACGGTAAAGAGGTTACTTATGATAAGTTTAATGTCACAGATAAGTGGCAGACCTTTACTTTGGTATTTGATTATACTGATGCTGCCTTCTTAAAGGTTGCTGATAAAAGTGGTTTGGATGATGAAGCAAGATACTTCTGGGTTGGTAACTCCAATATGTGGCTTGATAATTTGGAGATTGTTACTGTTGACCCAGCTGCTGAACCCGGCACTGCAATTATCGAGCAGGTAATTGATGGTAAGTCAACCTTTACTGCAGTTCCTGCAGGCGTTAAATACCCGATTGCTCCGGTTGATCCTGAGTATAATACCGATCCCGACCGTGGCTTTGCAGGTTGGACTGATGAAAGCGGCAATCTGATAGATGCCAATAATTATGTTACAGTAAAGGGTCACACCAAGTTCACTGCAAAATGGGATGCAACCTTTGTAAAGGTTACATTTGTTGAGGGTAACAAGACTTCTGAACCCGAGCGCCTTGCAGTTGGTATTGACCTTAAGGTACCTACATCTCGTCCAAACCCGTACCTCTTCTTCCAGGGTTGGGTAGATGCTAACGGTAAGGTTCATACCAAGGTTCCTGGTGAAAGCGTTACTCTTTATGCAAAATATAACGGTACATATATGACATTCAACAATGTCTATTGTGCTGAACAAAGCCTATATACAGGCGATAGTGCAAAAAGGTTAGAAATCACTACCGACCCGGATAACGCAAGTAATAGTGTTTTGAAGATTACAAATGCTTCTGGTACGCCTATGATTACTGTTACTGAGGGTGACTATATCGGTGCTAAGCCTTACCTGCTTAAGACCAACACTACTTATACTTATTCTTACAAGTATAAGGTAGAAGGTTCTGAGAGTGGATTTACAATTAACCTTGTTCGCGGTGACAGTAAGGAATATAAGGTAAATGAACACATACGTACCAATTTCCCTGAAGTTCCCGCCGTTGTAACAAATTCGAATACCGATGGTTGGGTAACTGTTACAGGTACCTTTACAACCGGCGATTCTCATTATCTTGAGCGTGTATATTGGTTCTATCAGGATAAGTTAATATTTAATGTTAAGTCCGCTACCGGAACTGTATATGTTGATGACCTTCTTATTGCTGAGGAGGTTTCTGAGGCTCCCGAAGGCATGGTAGGCGTTTCGTTCCAGACTAACGGCCCTAAGATTTCTACAGTTTACGGTGTACCCGGTGAAGCATTCCAGCTCCCCTCTTCTATTGTTGATGGTACAGAGAAAGTCCTCGGTTGGTATGCCGATAAGAAGCTTACAGTTCCTTACACATCAGACGTATTCCCTGACAAGGACATCACTGTTTACGCTAAGTGGGATAATTCTACATTTGTAATGGATATTGAAAAGTATAAGACTAACGCTAAGAATGCGTCTTATGAGTTTGCGACCAGATGTGCTATTGGTGAGGATGGAAGTAACCACTTCCTGCATTGGGATAGCAGTCGCAGACCTGACCAGGATAACACAACCAAGTATAGCGTTTCCATTAACCATGATGGTGTATACTATCGTGCGACTTCCGGTGTTGAGTATAACGTTACATTCAAGTATAAGCTTCTTAGAGGTGAAATGACCGTTGGCCCTGTTTACAACACTGTTAATTTCGGTTTCTCTAGTCGTGTTGAAGGTCCTAATGGCGTCACTCTTAAAAATGTAGATGCTAATAATTGGTACACCGCTTCGTTTACCTTTACAGCTAGCTGTGATACTCTTAAGAACTATCTCAACTTTGGTGTTGCAGGTGATGGTGAGTGTTACTTTGATGACATTACTATTACACCTACTACTAATTTAAGAAATATTTACGGTTCGACAGTTTATATGATGAACTCAAACGGAGGTACCGCTGTTGATCCGATTGCCGGCGACCCCGGTGAGGAGATCGGTCAACTTCCGGCACCTACCCGTCCTGGATATCAGTTTGACGCTTGGTATATTGATAGCGATTTGAAGACCAAGTTTAATGATAAGGTATTTGGCGAAAAAGGTCTTATGCTTTACGCAGGTTGGATTCTCGGCAAGTACACTGAAAGCTTTGAAGAGTTCCCGAGTGAATTGGTTGCTAGCGGTTATAAGCTTTATAATTCCAAGCTTATTGCTGAATTTGATAAGAGCAACGTAAATGCCGGTTCTAATTCGATATTCCGCGATGGTAAGGTTATTGGAAATAAGGCATTAACCATCAGTCGTCTGGATACCAGAGCAATTACAGTTGGTAAGCAGTATACTGTTACCTTCTATGTAAAGCCGTCCAATGTTACTCAGCTTGAAGGTACTATCAACCTTATTAATATGTCTGACTATGCTAGTGCTGGCAGCAATCCTACCAATACAGAGGTTGTCAAGAAGGTTGGCGACCTTAAGGCAGGCCAGTGGCAGAGGGTATCTTACACCTTTACTGCTACCGATAAGTACTTGGCACTTTCGACTACCGACGGAAATGATATGTACTTCGATAATATTACCGTTACCTTGAAGGGTTATACCGGCACTACTACCGGCGACAGCTCTGTAAGCCCGTTGCTTATAGTTATGATGATTATCATTGCTGCAGGTGCTCTTACAATTACCGGTAAAAAGGTTTTCGAGAAATAATTAAACCTTAAATTACTCCCCCGTGAAAACGGGGGAGTTTTGTTTACTTTTTTCGACGTTATAATACAAAAGTCTGTTAAAATTTAAACAATTTTCAAATTTTCTATTGAGTTTTTACGTGGAATAGTATATAATCAAACTGTTAAAACCACGAAAGGAGATTTCATTATGGAATATTCACTTGAAGTTCAGAACATGTGTCCCTTGACTAAGGGACCGAACCACGGTCCTGCACCTATACCCGAGGATGGTAAATGGGTTCAGGCAAAGGAAATTAAAGATATTTCCGCTTATACTCACGGCGTAGGCTGGTGTGCACCTCAGCAGGGTGCCTGTAAGCTTTCGCTCAATGTTAAGGACGGTATCATTGAGGAGGCACTCGTTGAGACTATCGGTTGCTCGGGTATGACCCATTCTGCAGCTATGGCAGCAGAAATCCTTCCCGGTAAGACTCTCTTAGAGGCTCTTAATACCGACCTTGTATGTGATGCTATTAACACTGCTATGCGTGAGTTGTTCTTACAGATTGTTTACGGTCGTTCACAGTCTGCTTTCTCTGAGGGCGGCCTGGTTATCGGTGCCGGTATGGAAGACCTCGGTAAGGGTGAGCGCTCAATGGTTGGTACTATGTACGGTACTAAGGCTAAGGGCGTAAGATACCTTGAAATGACCGAAGGCTACTGCACCAGAATGGCTCTTGACGAGAACAATGAGGTTATCGGCTATGAGTTCGTTGCTTTAGGCAAAATGACCGACTTCATTAAGAAGGGTATGGAGCCTAACGAGGCTTACGAAAAATCTAAGGGTACATACGGAAGATTCAATGATGCTGTAAAGTACATTGACCCCCGTAAAGAATAATAGGAGGTAATGTATAATGGCTAAGTTTGAAGGTTATGAGAGAAGAGAAGCTAAGATTTTGGCTGCTCTTAAGGAATACGGCATCAATTCTATTGATGAGTGTAAGGACATTTGTGATGCTTATGGCATCGACCCCTATAAAATTGTTGAAGAAACACAGCCGATTTGCTTCGAAAATGCAAAGTGGGCTTATACTGTAGGCTGTGCAATTGCTATTAAGAAGGGTTGCAAGAAGGCTGCTGATGCTGCTGCAGCTATCGGTATTGGCTTGCAGTCGTTCTGTATTCCCGGCTCGGTTGCCGAAAACCGTAAGGTTGGTTTAGGTCATGGAAACTTGGGTAAGATGCTTCTTTCCGAAGAGACAGAGTGCTTCTGCTTCTTGGCAGGTCACGAGTCTTTTGCAGCTGCTGAGGGTGCAATTAAGATTGCTCTTAACGCTAATAAGGTTCGCGTTAAACCCTTGCGTGTTATTTTGAACGGTTTGGGTAAGGATGCCGCTTATATCATTTCGAGAATTAACGGCTTCACTTATGTTGAGACTGAGTTTGACCCTTATACTGAAGAGGTTAAGGTTATCAGCGAGAAACCCTTCTCCAAGGGTCCGAGAGCTGATGTTAAGTGCTACGGCTCGGATAATGTTCCTGAAGGCGTTGCAATTATGCAGTTAGAGAAGGTTGGCGTTTCCATTACAGGTAACTCTACCAACCCGACCAGATTCCAGCATCCTGTTGCAGGTACCTATAAGAAGTGGTGTAACGAGAATGGTGTGACTTATTTCTCAGTTGCTTCAGGCGGCGGTACCGGACGTACCTTGCATCCTGATAATATGGCTGCAGGTCCTGCTTCATACGGTATGACCGACACTATGGGTCGTATGCATGGTGATGCTCAGTTTGCAGGTTCATCTTCTGTTCCTGCTCACGTTGAGATGATGGGACTTATCGGTGCAGGTAACAACCCGATGGTTGGTATGACAGTTGCTTGTGCAGTTGCAGTTGAAGAGGCTGCGAAGAAGTAATTAATAATTCAAAATAAATCCACGGCTTGAGATAAATACTCAAGCCGTGGATTTTGTGTGTTAATAAAAGCAATCAATTTCCCACCTTAAAGGATTTTGGTCGATGTACTCCCAAATCTCTTTGTAATCATTTTCCCCACGAATCACATGGTCGTGGAAAGATGTTTGCCAAATTTTTATATTTGGATTAATAGAATGACAATTTCGCGTTGTTAGAGATTTGAATGCACAAATAACATCGGATAATGTAGGGCAGGGGGGGAGCCACTCCTACGAGAGTTTATTATAATACCGATTTTACGCAGAGAATATATTATGATATGTCATTGCGAACACCGTAAGGTGTGTAGCGATCCGCCTCCATACGTAAGGTAAAAGTTTTTTGTAGGGTATGGTGCTTGAGACATATTGTTTAGTATGCTAACGGCGGTGCGTCGAAAATCGCCGAACCCTACGATATTTTGCGGCGATATGAAATTCCTTGTGAATCAACACACAGAATCCTTGTGCTTAAATTAAGAATTTGTCGAGTATAATAAAACCTTGACAATTTAAGCAGATATGTTACAATATATAAGAACAAATCTAGGAGGTTTTTTTATGGCATTTTGTCAAAATTGCGGTGTGCAACTTAATGATCAAACAAATTTTTGTCCCAATTGCGGAGCAGGTAAAAATAACAATGCACAATTTACCCAACCCTATACATATCAACCGGTTGTGCAGTATGTAAAACCACGTATTCCCGGTCGTGGATTTGGTGTTTCTTCTATGGTTTTAGGTATAATAGGCATAGTTTATGCGGTTATTTTATTCATAGAAACCATTAATATTGTTGACTCGTATTCTGCACTTCTCGCAAATAGCATGCTGCCGAGTGTAGCTATTTTTTCTGTTCTTTCAATTTTATCAATTGTATTTAGTGTTTCGGCAAAGAATAAAGGATATCGCACCGGAGTAAGCACGTCTGGAATGGTATTAGGAGTTATTAGTGCCATTTTGTATTTTATTAGTATTATAATGTTAGCAAGTGCGTGATTTGTACAAAATAACTTTTCGAAATATATCCCCAAATTTCTTTATAATCCTTTTCACACCTAATTATATGGTCGTGAAATGAGCGTTGCCAAAGTTTGTCTTTATATTGATTTGTGGTAAACGATTTTAATCGACCGATTATATCATACAATTGTAGGGGAGGGGTTCCATCCCCTCCCGTTTTAATTGCAACAATTAAATGTATGTGGTTGGGCATAATTACATATTTGTCAACCAAAACATTGTCGTAATTATTGTTGATATAACATATTGCGCTGTCTACGATTTCACCGATTGGTGTTAATTTTGTTTTCGGGAGGGCACAGAGACCCTCCCCTACAATGTCACATAAAATTCTTTCTTTGTTTTTAGTGCATATTGTAATAAAATAATATCCGTCGGTACTGTAATCAAAAGTTTTCAATCTTGTTGGTTTGCGTTTGGGTAATTCCATTTTCATCACCAATCATATTCTAACATAAATTCCAATTTAATGCAATTGAAAAGGGAACGGATAAAACCGCTCCCTTGTTCTTTATAACAGATAATCACATAATTAATATGGGATACCGCCGAGGTATTCGTCTAATTCAAGCCCGCTGTATTTCTCAACAACTCCTTTAGGATAATATATTTTAGTAAATTCGCTATTAGACGCATACACCATTAACTTTTGGCATAACCTATAATCAACAGAAGATACTTTTTTTCCACAGAATTCATCAGGAATAGTGTACACTCCACCTTGTACTTGCGCAGCACTATAAAATGTTAATGTAACAGTTCCATCATCGTTAAGCTCATATGGATATGAACAATATATTATTTCTATGGTAGTGCCTTCTTTATGTAGAGTATCACTTGATAAGCTTTGGTTTATAACAATATCATGTTGATCTCTACTGATTAATTCGTGACTTTGAACAACGAAACCCGCTTGTTCCAACGCTTTTGTTGCATCACTTAGTGTCATACCAAAGACGTTTGGAACTTTAATTTTAGTTTCTTCAGCGTCGTTTGATGAACTACTATTTGATGCTACAGAATCTTCATTTGATGATTCACTTAACGATGAAGTCTCAGACGACAAAGTTGAGTTTGAGCCACTTTCACAAGCACAAACGGTGAACATAAGCACAGTTATTAATAATGCAGTTAAAAACTTTTTCATATATAAGCTATCCTTTCCCTAGATTACTTAATTTTCTTGTATGTAGTGGAAGTGCTTTTCGGTGTATCTATAACAACAATGTTAGGTATTGATTTGTTGACAACTTCTGCTTTAAATATTCTACCTAAATGAAGTTTTTGACCGCGGTTTAATTCGTCCCACTCGATACCTGAAAATAAATCTTTCAGTGTGAATGTTGTGTCTTTTCTCAAAGCGCCTATTTTCATAACCGCTTTGTTTAACCATACAATATAATCCATTTCCTCACCCCCTAAAACAAAAAAGTGTGTGCAACCTAAAGTCACACACACCGAAAAATGCGACTCCTGATTGCTACCACACAACATTTTCTGACAATACCAAAGTATGCGAAAATAGAGCCTGCATTTTTACCGAAAGATAAAAATACACACTTTGAGTATTGTCAAATATTAAAAATGTTATGTGGTAAGTTTAGTATATCACCATTGTAAGAAAAAATCAATATAATTAAAAATATAATGGTGCAGGTAACAACCTGATGGTTGGTATGACCGAAGCTTTAAGCAGTTGCTGTTGAGCAGAATGCGAAATAAAAAATTATTTATTTTACCGCACTGAGTTAATTAACTTTGTGCGGTTTATATATATATAAAATATTTGTCAAATTTTAGAAATTCGACTTGACAAACTAAGGTAAATGGTGTATACTATCCGAGAAGTTAGCTGAGGCTAACTGATTATTTTACAGTACAGTTAGCATACGCTAACTGAGAGCTGCTGATATTTTAGAGGTGTTATAATGAAAACGCTGAAGGATGTTAAAATTGGTAAAACGGCTAAGGTTGTTAAGCTGCACGGTGAAGGTGCCGTACGCCGCCGAATTATGGATATGGGTGTCACAAAGGGTGTTGAAATTTATGTCAGACGTTGTGCTCCGCTAGGTGACCCAATTGAAATTATGCTTCGCGGGTATGAATTATCGCTTCGTAAGGCTGATGCTGAAATGATTGAGGTTGAATAGTCAGGAATATATTATAATTGTAATATATTGCTATTGAATTATAGATTTGAGGTAGAATATGGACATAAAAATTGCACTTGCCGGTAATCCTAACTGCGGTAAAACTACTTTGTTTAACGCTCTGACCGGCTCTAATCAATACGTCGGTAACTGGCCGGGTGTTACGGTCGAAAAAAAGGAAGGTAACTATAAAAAGGAAAAGGGAATAATTATTACCGATTTGCCCGGTATTTATTCGCTTTCACCTTACACAATGGATGAGATTGTTGCTCGTAATTATCTTATTAATGAGCGTCCGAATGCTATCCTTAACATTGTTGACGGCACCAACCTTGAACGTAACCTCTATCTTACAACTCAACTTATGGAAATCGGTATTCCGGTGGTTATTGCCATTAATATGATGGACGTTGTACGCCGCCGAGGTGATACAATTGATATTAACGCCTTGGGTCGCAGGCTCGGTTGCAGGGTTGTTGAAATTTCGGCATTAAAGGGTGACGGAATTGACGAGGCGGCTAAGGTGGCAATTGAGGCGGCACGTAGCGGCAGCTATGAGCCCAGGCATATATTCTCGGGTGATGTTGAGCACGCAATTGCCCATATCGAGGAGGCTTGTGTTCATTCATTATCTGACGAGGAACAACGTTGGTATGCTATTAAGCTTTTTGAACGTGACGATCGCGTGCGTGAAAAGCTGAAGCTCAGCGGTGATAAAATTGTTCACATTGAAAAGGATATTACCGCCGTTGAACAGCTTTATGATGACGATGCCGAGAGCATTATTACCAACGAGCGTTATAATTACATAAGTGAGATTACTAAAACCTGCTATAAGCGAAAATCCTTAAACCGAATGACAAATTCGGACAAAATTGACCGAATTGTCACTAATAGAGTGTTGGCATTGCCGATTTTTGCTATTATTATGTTTGTTGTTTACGCATTGTCTATCGGTACGGTCGGTGACTGGACAGTAGGGTTTATGAGTGATACTGTTTTCGGACAATGGATTTCGCCTGCGGTTGAATCAGGACTTACTTCAATTAACTGCGCACCTTGGCTGATAAGTCTGATTATCGATGGTATTGTCGGCGGTGTCGGTGCGGTTCTGAGCTTTGTTCCGCAGATGATGATACTGTTTTTACTTCTATCCTTACTTGAGGATTGCGGATATATGTCGCGAGTTGCATTTATTATGGATAAATTGTTCCGCAAGTTCGGACTGTCGGGTAAAAGCTTTATTCCGTTGCTTGTAGCTACCGGCTGCGGTGTTCCGGGAATTATGGCCTCACGTACGATTGAGCTTGAGCGTGACCGCCGAATGACCGTTATAACAACCGGCTTTATCCCTTGCGGAGCTAAAATGCCGTTGGTTGGCTTTATAGCAGGTGCACTTTTCGGCGGCAGTGCCTGGATTGCCACAAGTGCATATCTGATCGGTATTGCTGCAGTGGTTGTGTCGGGTCTTATTTTAAAGAAAACCAAGCCGTTTGGCGGTGCTCCGGCACCGTTTGTAATGGAACTGCCGTCATATCATTTGCCGGTGCCCGGTAATGTTTTACGCTCAACCTGGGAACGCGGTTGGGGATTTATTAAGCGTGCAGGCTCGGTTGTTTTAGTGGCGGGCGTAATACTTTGGATACTTCAAAACCTGTCATTTTCAGGTGGCTTCCATTATATTACGGAAGAAAACGGCGGAAAATCCATTTTAGAGCTTTTGGGTAATGCGATAGCTTGGATATTTAAGCCCTTGGGCTTTGGTAATTGGCAGACGGCTGTTGCAACGGTTTTGGGTCTGCTTGCTAAAGAGGAGGTAGTCGGTGCATTCGGCACCATGGCCGAAACCGGCGCCGGTCAGGCGGCTTTGGGACTTGAGCTTTTTGGCGGCAGTCAGTTAGCCGGCTTCAGCTTTATGGTGTTTAATCTTTTGTGTGCACCTTGCTTTGCCGCAATGGGCGCAATCAGACGTGAAATGAATAGCTTTAAGTGGACGGCAGGTGCAATAACCTATATGTGCGTCTTTGCCTATGTTGTATCATTTATGGTTTATCAAATTGGCAGCTTTATAGCTAACGGCACCTTTGGTATCGGTACTGCGCTGGCATTGACGGTAGCGTGTGTTATGTTATATTTACTTGCGAAATCTAACCCAAACGAAAAGAAATCGGAGAAACAGTAATGAATTTATCTACAATTTTGGTTGGTTTGGCGGTTGTCGGTGCTGTTGCGGCAATAGCTGTAAAATCCTACCGTAATAAAAAGGCAGGAAAGCATAGCTGCTCATGCGGTGGAAGCTGCGGAAGCTGTAACGCTTGCTATAGCCAAAGTAATAAAACCCTTATTCCAAAATCTGATTCGGATTTAAATGCTTTGGCCAATGAAAAAGAATAAGTGAAATTTCAGCAGGTAGAGAAAATTAAGCTACCTGCTGAAATTATATACTTGATAAGTTTTAAGGGTTGTGGTAAAATAGTGTAAAATCAACTGAAGGGAGCGGTTATATGGCATACAATAAAAAACGCGACTTGGTTGAGGAGCAAAGAGCAAGACAGAGGGAACTTATAGAGTTAAAGCGGCAAAAAGAGGCGTTCAAAGAGAACCCCGAGGAATATGAGCCTACCTATAACGAGGTGGTGTTTGTTCAGTCCCGAAAAAGCAAATGGCAGAACTTTTGGTATTACAGTAAATTTACCATTATCGGATGCTTACTGTTAGCAATTATTATTGGAATCGGTATCAGCTCGTGTGTCGGTAAAGTTGATTACGATATGACGGTGGTACTGTATACTAAGACCTTTGTTGATAATACAATGTCCCAAAATCTTTCGAGTATTTTAAAGGAATACTGTGAGGATTATAACGGTGACGGTGAGGTTAATGTGCTGGTTGTCAACTGTTCAATTCCAAGTAAGCTGACACAGGAAGGCTCGGACAGTACCAATAGGCTTCTGGGACAGTTCCAAAACGAAGAGGCAATTTGTTATATCGTTGATACCGAGGCGTATAATGATTTGAATACTAACTTCGGTAAGGACTTTTTGTATGATGGTATGCAGCTGCCTGACCTTGACGGCGTGGCTTTTAAACTCAACGGTACCGTGTTTGATGAGGCGTTTAACATCGTTTCTGATGGATATACAAATAATTTTGACTATTACCTTTTAAGGCGGCATATCGGTGAAAACTCGACTGCTAATAAGGGTGATGTTGCAGAACATGTGAGGAATGCCGAAAAGCTGATCAGAGCTATTATTGCCGACCCTTATTTTGAGTTTAAGGGAGAACTGATTGTTCCGTCACAGACCGAATCGTCGGTCAAGCCTTGAAAGCTTTGGCTATAGAGATTCTTTGACAGCAGGGGGATAATAACGGTCACCTGCTGTCAGAGAGTACAGGTTGTAATAACCAAGCTGAGTAAAAGAAAAAGTAATATTTCCGCTCGTAGCGAAGCTGGATATCGCAGCAGATTCCGATTCTGAAGGACGGGGGTTCGAATCCCTTCGAGCGGGCCAAAACGAAACGACAATTTTCAACAAGAAGATTGTCGTTTCGTTTTGTTCTTTTAACTATTCTCTTTTCACTCTTCTCCCTTCACTATAAAACCCTATTACTTCTTCACTAGAATAAACCTTACCTGCCGAAAATATAATAATAAAAAGCTTTTAGGCGGTGGGGTATGAAACGAAGTATTAATTTTTGGCAAGGGATAGGTTTTATCGCGGTATCGTTGCTTGGAACGGTTTTGCATTTTCTGTACGGTTGGACTGATAGCTCTATTGTAGCACTTTTTTCTGCGGTTAACGAGTCTACATGGGAACATATGAAGCTGTTGTTTTTCCCGATGTTTTTATTCGCAACCGCAGAATATTTTATTATCGGAAAGAATTATGAAAATTTTTGGACCGTTAAGCTAAAGGGTGTCTTGATAGGTCTTTTGCTGATACCGACATACTTTTACACCTTGAACGGTGTATTTGGAAAAACTCCCGATTGGGTTAATATTGCGATTTTCTTTATTGCAGTAGCGGTAGCATTCTTGAGTGAAACGGTTATGCTTAAAGGTAAAAAACAAGGTTTTAGATTTGAAAAGCTTGCGGTTGTAACGCTTTTTATAATTGCAGGGTTATTTTTTGTGTTTACCTTTTATCCTCCAAGAATCCCGATATTCCAAGACCCTATCAGCAATAGCTTTGGGTTAGCTGTTTCAAGAGGTGCGTACCTGCTATTAATCTCGGTGCATAGTATGTATTGGTGATAGTATGAGAGAGGTTTTTTATAACCGTCAATGGGCGGTAAATTATGCTAGGCTATGGGCATATTCACGCAACCCCAGGTATTTTGATTTTGCCGATATCGGCGGAGATTGTACTAACTTTGCGTCCCAGTGTATTTTTGCCGGTGCAGGTGTTATGAACTATACACCCGAAATCGGTTGGTTTTATATCAATGTCAATGACCGTACACCGTCTTGGACGGGCGTCGAGTTTTTATATGATTTTTTGGTGAATAACCGTTCGGTGGGACCTTACGGCTTTACGGTGCCGCAAAGCGAGGCACTCCCCGGGGATATTGTGCAGTTGGCTGACGGCGTGGGTGATTTTTACCACACTGTCGTGATTGTGTCGGTTTACCCTGAGATAACAGTGGCGGCGCACTCACGTGATGCGCTTAACAAGCCGCTTCGTGAATATAATTATTCGTCTGCACGGTTTATTCATATTGACGGGGTAAGAAGCTGGTGACAATCAATTGAATTTGTTAAAAAACAGTATTTGCCAAACATTTGTTCTTTACTTTTGAGAAAATGTGTGCTATAATCGAAGAACAGACGTTCGAGAATTATAGCATAAGAGGTGAAAATGTTTGGTACGGCAGATTTTGCACTGTGACCTTAATAATTTTTATGCCTCGGTGGCCTGCCGTGACAATCCCGAATTACGGGGCAAGGCGGTGGCAGTCGGAGGGAGTAAGGAAGAGCGTCACGGCATAATTTTAGCTAAAAATGAGATTGCAAAGCAGTACGGTGTTTCGACAGGCGAGGCAATTTGGCAGGCTCAGCAGAAGTGTCCGTCGTTGGTTGTGGTTCCGCCCGATTTTAAGCGGTACACTTATTTTTCGCAAGAGGTAAGAAGGATTTATGAGCGCTATACCGACCTGATTGAACCGTTTGGAATTGATGAGTGCTGGCTTGATGTGACCGGCAGCCGTCGGTTGTTTGGCACCGGCGAGGAGATTGCCGACCGTATTCGTCGTGAGATTAACGCCGAGCAGGGTTTGACGGCTTCGGTCGGTGTCAGCTTTAATAAAATCTTCGCAAAGCTTGGTTCAGATTTAAGAAAACCCGATAAAACTAACATTATTCCTTATGAAAATTTTCGTGAGATTTTGTGGCCGCTAGAGGTGAACCGCCTGCTCGGTGTCGGTCCTGCAACCGAACGAAAGCTTCATTCCCTGGCGGTGTTTACAATCGGTGACCTGGCTAAGATTGACCCTGAGGCATTACGGCTGAAATTAGGTAAAAACGGTGTGCTTTTGCATAGGTTTGCCAACGGTGAGGAAAATTCCTCGGTGTTAAAGAGTGATTTTAAATACAAACCGCAAAGCATCGGACGGTCGGTGACCTGCCCTAAGGATTTAACAACCTTTTCTGAGGTTTACCGCGTATTTTTAAGACTTTCGGAGGAGGTTGGGCGTGAGCTTCGCCGTGAGGAAATGCAGGCACACTCAATAGCGGTGCATATAAGGGATAGTCGGCTTGCCGTTAAGGAGTTTATGACGGGACTCACCTCACCTTTGCAATCGGCAAAAGCCTTGGCTGACGAGGGCATAAGGCTGCTGAAAGCTAACTACGGGTTTGAGTATCCGTTGAGGTCGGTCGGTATCAGGGCTATAAATTTGAGGGACTACAGTCCAAGGCTGCAGCTATCGTTTTTTGAGGATAATATGAAGCTGATAAAGCAGGATACTTTAGAACGCAGTGTAGACTTGGTTCGTGAACGCTTTGGAAACGGTGCGGTAGTAAGGGCATCTCTTATGAATGACTTTACTGCCTTTCGAGAACAGTCACCCAGCACCTTAGGTCATCCAAGACTTTCGGTTTGATGAAAGTGAAAGGTGAGTAGATAATAAGTAAAAATTCCAAGAACTTAAAGTCCTTGGAATTTTTGTCTATAGGCCACGAAAAAATATTTTCGACAGTTTTGCGTATGAATTGGAACTCTTGCAGTTTTTAGTGAAGTATCGGCTAACGCCGATGTGAAGTTATGCCTAAGGTCTAATGAAGTTTTGTGCTGTCGCACAAAGTGAAGTTAAGTGCGCCACTCACTTGTGCAGAAACTTCACTGTCCGTAGGACAACTTCACTTGCGAAGCAAACTTCACGCGCCGAAAGGCGCACTTAGTTGAAAACGACAGATTCCTGTCGGAATCTGTCGTTTTCTGGTCGAGGTGACGGGACTTGAACCCACGGCCTCTGCGTCCCGAACGCAGCGCTCTACCAAACTGAGCCACACCTCGAAATATTAGCATCGGCACAAATTCAACCGTGCCGTATTATTATATAGATTTTACTCTCAAATGTCAAGATGTTTTTAGTAAATATTTTTATTTTATGAATTTCTGAGTTCTGATTTTTCTTAAAAAATTCTTGACAAATCGGGCGTGCGGTGATATAATCACTAAAAAGCGTTGAAGATATTATGCTTGAATCATAAGCTTTACAGAGAGTTGTCGGTTGGTGAAAGACAACAGGTTAAATTCAAAGCAGTCTCATATCTGAGCTTGATTGCTGAATTTTAGTAAGCGGTCACGGTCGGCACCGTTATTGGCTAAGGGTTTATTTGAACCTGATGAGTGGTCGTGTTTTCACGGCAATACGGGTGGTACCGTGGTTAATTTTTATTAATCATCCCGCAGAGATTAGCATCTCTGCGGTTTTTTGTTATAAGTATATAACTGATAATTAAGACTTGCAGAGTATTAAAGGAGAAAAGATAATGAAGAAAATCCTTGTAACCGATTTTACACTCAAAAATGCTTCGGTGGGTGACCGAAAGCTATCCTTCCGTGATAAGACCAATATTGCAAAATGTTTGGATTCCGTCGGTGTTGACGCTATCGAGCTTTCGGCATTGAAAAATACCAAAGAGGATGCAGTTATCAACCGTACTATTGCCGGCTTGGTTAAAAACTGCACTGTTAAAATTTCAGTAGGTCTTACCGAGGAAAGCTTAAATGAGGCTTATGACAGTATTAAGGAGGCTAACGACCCTTGCCTTAGAGTTACTGTGCCGGTATCTACTGTTCAAATGGAGTATATGCATCACGTGAAGGCACCGAAAATGCTTGAAATCGTTGCCGATATGTGTGCTAAGGCAAAGACCTTGTGTGAAAAGGTTGAGCTTGTTGCCGCTGATGCATCCCGTGCCGACCGCGAGTTTTTGAAGGAGATTACTGCAGCCGCATTCAATAGCGGTGCTACTGCCGTTACACTTTGTGATGATGCCGGAATTATGATGCCGGAAGAAATGGCCCAAATGGTAGCCGATGTAAAGTCGGCATCATCGATTTCCGTTTTCGTTATGCCGTCGGATGAGCTTAATATGGCTGCCGCCAATGCCGTTGCCGCAATTAATGCCGGTGCTGACGGCGTTGAAACCTGTAGCTCTGATAATTGGCTGCAGGCAGGTGTTTTATCTGATATTATCCGTAAAAAGGGTATTGATTTAAATATTGAAAGCAGTCTTGATGCTACAGTCATTCACCGTAATTTAGAGGAAATGCTTAACAGTGCCTCGGATGTTTTCAAGCCTGTGACCGTTGCTTCAGAGTCGGGGGAGCAGAATATAAGCTTAAACAGTAACAGCACCTTGGCTCAGGTTAGTGAGGCGGTGCGTTCCTTGGGCTATGAGCTTTCTCATGCCGACAGCGGTAAGGTTTATGAGGAGTTTTTGCGTGTTGCCAATAAGAAGAAAAAAATCGGTGTTAAGGAAATTGATGCGATTGTAGCCTCGGCCGCAATGCAGGTACCTTCAACCTATCACGTTGAAAGCTACGTTATAAATAGCGGTAATATTATCACCGCAACTGCAAATATTCAGCTATCGCGTGACGGTGAGCATTTGACCGGTACAAGTATCGGTGACGGTCCGATTAATGCAGCATTTTTGGCTATTGAGCAGGTTATCGGCCATCATTATGAGCTTGACGATTTCCAAATTCAGTCGGTGACCGAGGGACACGAGGCTATGGGCTCAGCTTTGGTTAAGCTTCGCGACGGTGATAAGCTCTATTCGGGTATCGGTGTTTCGACCGATATTATCGGTGCGAGCATTCGTGCTTATGTAAATGCACTTAATAAAATTGTGTACGGTGCAAAATAAGGAGAAAGAGAAATGAAGCTTTCATTTTCTACTAAGGATATAAATGCTTTTAAATATGCCGCGGTTTGCAATACTGCTTGTGACTACGGTTTTCAAGGCTTTGAAATTTATGATATAGAGTCGAGTGTTGCAACCGACTGTGACGGTCCTTTTAATCCCGTTAATGCCGCAGGTGCCAAGCGTAAGCTGATTAACCGTCATTTGTCGGTATCGGCTTTGGTGTATCCTAATGTTGTCGGTAAGGATATTAATGCAACCGAGGAAATCAAGCATTATATTGAAGAGGCTTCCTTTTTGTCGGTGCAGAATGTCATTGTGACACTTGATGATGAGGCGTCCTTGGACGAAATCAAGGCGGTTTTAGAGCCCGTTATGCCCTTGACCGAGCAGTTTGGGGTAACACTTTTGTTTGAAACCGCAGGGAAATATGCTAATACCAAGAATATCCTTGATATTATCAATTTGTTTACTGTTGGCTTTGTCGGTGCCTCTTGGAATATACGGGAAACCTATTTTAATGCAAATGAGGATGCTGAAAAGACCATTCAAAACCTAGGTGCATATATCTGTAACGTTCGTATCGGTGATATGCGTGACGGCAAGCGTGTTTTGATAGGCGACGGTGAACTGCCGGTGGGTGAGTTTATTTTCGCCTTACGCTCACTTAATTTTGAGGGATTTATTGCGGTTGAGTCTAATGATGAAATCAGTGATACCGATATTGTTTTTACTCATTTTGTCAATTATATGAGTGTTGCCTCTGCCGAAAAGCAGAACGACAGAACACTTTACTATAATCGCTCAAAAACCGGTGTGTTCCCTTTCAGGCGTTTTGAAACGGTTGACAAAACCTTTTCCGAGGTTTTGGATACTATGGTGGAAAATTTCCCCGATCAATATGCTTTCAAATATACAACTCTTGATTATACAAGGACATATACCGAGTTCAGGCGTGATGTTGATCGTGTTGCCGCAGCCTTGATTTCCTTAGGCGTAAAGCCGGGTTACCATGTTGCCGTTTGGGCTACCAATGTACCGCAGTGGTTTTTGACCTTTTGGGCAACCGTTAAAATCGGTGCTGTTTTGGTAACGGTTAATACTGCATATAAGCTGCACGAAGCAGAGTACTTGTTGCGTCAGTCGGATACTCATACCTTGGTTATGATTGACTCCTGCAAGGATTCGGACTATAAGGAGATTATTGAGGAGCTGTGTCCCGAATTAAAGGATTTAACTCCAGGTCAGCCGTTGCATGCTAAAAAGCTGCCGTTCCTTAAAAACGTTATTACAGTAGGTTTTGAAATGGACGGTTGTCTTACTTGGGAGCAATTTTATGACCGTTATACTCTGGTTCCGCACGACGAGGTTTTGCGACGTGCTTCGGAGGTTAAACCTGATGATGTCTGCAATATGCAGTATACCTCGGGTACAACCGGCTTCCCGAAGGGTGTAATGCTCACACACCGTAATATCGTAAATAACGGTAAAATTATCGGTGACAGAATGGATTTGTCAACCGCCGACCGTATGATGATTCAGGTGCCTATGTTCCATTGCTTCGGTATGGTGCTTTCTATGACCTCGAGTATGACTCACGGTGCAACAATCTGTCCTATGCCGTATTTTTCGCCAAAATCGTCATTGGCTTGCATAAATAACGAGAAAATCACCTGCTTTAATGGTGTTCCGACAATGTTTATCGCAATGTTTGCACATCAGGATTTTTATAAGACTGATTTTTCGCATATCCGTACCGGTATTATGGCAGGTGCAAACTGTCCGCCTGATTTGATGCGACGTGCCGCTGATGAGATGAATATGAAAGAAATCATCAGCGTTTACGGCCAGACCGAGGCTTCCCCCGGTTGTACAATGGGTGATGTTAATGAGGATATCGACCACCGCGTCGAGACTGTAGGCTCGGCCTTCCCGGGTGTCGAGTGTAAGATTATAGACCCCGAAACAGGTGAGGATTTGCCTGACGGTGAAAACGGTGAGTTTGTTGCTCGCGGCTATAATATTATGAAGGGTTATTATAAAATGCCGCATGCAACGGCTCAGGCTATTGACAAAGACGGCTGGCTGCATTCGGGTGACATTTGTTGCAGAACCGAGGACGGCTACTATAAGGTCACTGGCCGACTTAAGGATATGATTATCCGCGGCGGTGAAAATCTTTATCCAAGAGAAATTGAGGAGTTTTACCTCGGTCACGATAAGGTTAAGGATGTTCAGGTTGTCGGTGTTCCCGATAAACGCTACGGTGAAGAGGCCTGCGCTTGGATTATCCTCAATTCAGGGGTTGAGTCGAGCGAGGAGGAAATGCGTGAATACGGTAATAGCTTTATGGCTCGCCATAAGGTTCCGAAATATTTTGTTTTCACAAAGGAATTTCCAATGAATGCTGCGGGTAAGATATTAAAGTATAAAATGCGTGAGCAGTCTATTGAGGCTTTAGGCTTGGACAAATAAAGGAGATTCTGAAATGTATCCCATAATTGACAGTCACTGTCATATTTACCCTGAAAAAATTGCCGCTAAGGCGGTAGCAGGTATCGGTAAATTTTATGATATGGTTTTACCGAACTTGGGCACCGTCGAGGATATGGTTAAAAAGTCCAAAGCGGCAGGAATAACCCATTCAATAGTTTTTTCGGTTGCAACAACGGTTCAACAGGTAAGGTCGATAAATGAGTTTATAGCCGATGAGGTTAAAAAATCAAACGGCTTTTTTACGGGGCTCGGCACTCTGCATCCCGATAGTACCGATGTAAAGGGTGACCTTGACAGACTGTTAGAGTTGGGGCTTAAGGGTGTCAAGCTGCACCCTGACATTCAAGGCTTTAAGGTTGATGATTACCGTTGCCTTAAGATTTATGAGCTGTGTGAGAAAAAAGGTCTTCCGGTGTTGCTTCATACGGGTGACTTCCGTTATGATTTTTCAAACCCTAACCGAGTTAAGCCTATTTTGGAAACCTATACCGATTTAAAGGTGATAGGTGCTCATTTTGGCGGCTGGTCGGTGTGGGAAAGAGCGGTAGAGGAGCTTTCGGGCTACGATAATTTTTATGTTGATTGCTCGTCATCGTTTTATTGCTTAAAGCCTGATGAGGTTTTAAAAATGATACGGAAATACACGGCGGAAAGGGTGCTTTTTGCAACCGATTATCCTACGTGGGAGCTTAAAGGCGAGATTGACTATTTTTTGTCCCTTGACCTAACAGAAGACGAAAGGGAATTGATTTTTTATAAGAATGCAGTTAAACTGTTTGGCTTAGACCTTGAAATATGATGTAGGGAAGTAGTAAGGTTATTCAAAAAATTAGTTTAATTTCACGAAAACCCTTGACAAAATTAAAATTCGAGCGTATAATGTCAAAAAAGAATAAAAGGCTATGACGAAGACGGATATTCTAGGTGCTTCAAAGAGAATCGGGGAGGGTGAAATCCCGATAAGTAACGGTTTTAATCCTATCACTTCTGAGCTGAAAACCCGAACGAGCTTTTTTAGTAGGCGTTTTCCGTGAATGCTACGTTAGTGCATAGAGCTTTTTTGAGCTCGAAGAGTGGCACTTAATTTACAGTGCAATTTGAGTGGTACCGCGGGTGCTGATTTTTTAAATTCGGACTCGTCTCAAAGTTAATCTTTGAGACGGGTTTTATTTATTGTTATTAGTTTTTGAAAGGAGAAACCAAAATGAGTGCAAACACGGCAATACATCAATTAAGTGAGGTCGCGAACCGAATTCGTGAATTGCGTGAAATTATGGGCTGGACTGTCGCCGAAATGGCACAAAAAACCGAGATTTCTGAGGCAAAGTATATGGAATACGAGCAGGCTGAGGCTGACCTGCCGTTTACATTTATTCACAAATGTGCTATTGCTTTTGATGTTGAAATGACCGAGCTTTTAGAGGGTAAAACTGCAAAGCTTTCGTCCTATACCGTAACCAGAAAGGGTCAAGGTCAGGAAACCGCTAAAGAGGATGGCATTGAAATACGCAATTTGGCTCCTAAATTTAAGGATAAGCAGTCTGAACCGTATATGGTTCGCTATGAATATAACCCTGAGCTTCAAAACAAGCCTATTCATTTGACTAAGCATAGCGGTCAGGAATTTGACTTGGTGCTTGAAGGCTCATTAAAGGTGCAAATCGGTGAGCACGTTGAAATTTTGCACGAGGGTGACAGTATTTACTATAATTCTTCAACCCCTCACGGTATGATTGCTGTTGACGGTAAGGACTGTGTTTTCTGTGCAGTTGTTTTGACAGGTGAGGATATAAAGGAAGAAACCGTTCGACGCAGTATTGTTAAGGCTCGTTCTACCGAGCGTTTGGTTTGCGAAAAATTCATAAAGACCGAGGAGGATGAAATCGGTGCATTGAAGTCGATTTCGTTCCCCAATCACGAAAGCTTTAACTTCGGTTTTGATATTGTGGACGGTATTGCCGAGCAGTACCCTGAAAAGCTTGCTATGCTTCACGTTGATAAAAACAAGGTTGAACGCCGCTTTACCTTTAAGGATATCAAGCGTGCCTCGGCTCAGGTGGCTAACTATTTTACCTCGTTAGGCATCAAAAAAGGCGACCGGGTAATGCTTGTTTTAAAGCGTCATTATCAGTTCTGGTTCTGTATGGTTGCACTCCATAAGTTAGGTGCAATTGCAATTCCTGCAACCAATCAATTGAAGGACCACGATTTTGAGTACCGCTTTAATGCCGCAGGTGTTTCGGCTATTATCTGTACTGTTGATGACGGTGTGCCGGATATGGTTGATATTGCCGCTAAAAATAGCCCTACCTTGACAACCAAGGTTATGGTAGGCGGTAAAAGAGACGGCTGGCGTGATTTTGATGCTGAATATAATCTCTTCTCGGGTAAATTTAACCGTACTGAGGATAGTTCCTGCGGTGACGAGACAGCATTGATGTTCTTTACCTCGGGTACAACCGGAAATCCCAAAATGGCGGCACATAAGCACACTTATGCATTAGGTCATTATGTTACTGCAAAGTATTGGCACTGCTGTGAGCGTGACGGTCTGCACTTGACCATTTCGGATACCGGCTGGGGTAAGTCACTTTGGGGTAAGCTGTACGGTCAGTGGCTTTGCGAGGGCGCAGTTTTTGTTTATGACTTTGACCGTTTCTCAGCTACAGATATATTGCCTATGTTCAAGCAGTATAATATCACTACCTTCTGTGCACCTCCGACAATGCTCAGAATGCTTATTAAAGAGGACTTATCTAAGTACGATTTATCCTCGATTCATCATATGACTACTGCCGGTGAGGCCTTGAATCCTGAGGTTTCGCGTCAGTTTGAAAAGGCAACCGGACTTACTATTATGGAGGGCTTTGGTCAAACCGAAACCACGCTCACCATTGCTAATTTGGCGGGTACAACGCCTAAATTAGGCTCAATGGGTCTTGCTTCGCCGCAGTTTAAGGTAGATGTTGTTGACCCGGACGGTAATTCACTGCCTGACGGTGAAACGGGTGAAATCGTTATTCATGTTGAGGACGGTATGCCTTGCGGACTGTTCAAGGAATACTATCGCAATCAAGAACTTACCGACGAGGCCATGCATGACGGACTTTATCACACCGGTGACACTGCTTGGCGAGATGAGGACGGCTATTTCTGGTATGTCAGCCGTATTGATGATGTTATCAAGTCATCCGGATACCGTATCGGACCTTTTGAAATCGAAAGTGTCATTATGGAGCTGCCGTATGTTTTGGAATGCGGCGTTTCAGCGGCACCAGATGAGGTAAGAGGTCAGGTAGTTAAGGCAAGCATTGTGCTGACGAAGGGCACCGAGCCTTCTGAGGAGCTCAAAAAGGAAATCCAGCAGTATGTAAAGGAGCATACAGCTCCTTATAAATACCCAAGGGTTGTCGTTTTTTGCGATGAATTGCCTAAGACAATCAGCGGCAAAATAATTCGTAATAAGCTATAATTTGTCAATAAATTACAATCTTTAAAAAATGGTGTAAAAGTATTGACAAATTATGCTTGGTTTGGTATAATTCCAATATTAAAGGCTTTGACGAAGAGGGTTCGTTTTTAGGTCGCTTTCAGAGAGTCGGCGGTTGGTGTAAGCCGATAGCGTGAATTCGTAATCTGTAACTTTTGAGCCGAAGGGAAGAAAGGCATTTTGCTTAGTAGAACCCTTCCGTGACTGCTGCGTAAATGCGTAGGGCTTATTTGAGCCTGAGTGGTACAAGGTTAAACCTTTGTGCAATTTGAGTGGTACCGCGGGATATAAAGTGTTTTATAGCTCGTCTCAAAGGATTATAACTTTGAGGCGGGTTTTTTTACCGCCTTGAAAGAGAGGTAGTTTAAAAAATGAAAACCACAGGTCTTGAATTTAAAATTATGGAAATGGCTAAGCGTATTTCGGATTTAAGGGAGATTATGGGTCTTTCTACTGCCGAAATGGCGCTTAAAACCGGTGTCAGCGAGGAGGAGTATCTTGCTTGTGAAAAAGGCGAGAGGGACTTAAACTTTGCTTTTTTGTACCGTTGTGCCATTGCTTTAAAGGTTGATGTTACCGATATTATTGAGGGCTCAAGTCCGAGGCTTGTAGGCTATACAGTAACTCGAAAGGGTGAGGGTCAGCGTATTGAGGAGGCACACGGTCTTCAGTATTATAACCTGGCGGCTGCCTTTAAAAACCGTATTGCTGAGCCGTTGTATGTTGTAACTCAGTATTCCGAGGAGGCACAGCATGCTGATATTGAGCTTACGGCGCACGAGGGTCAGGAATGTGACATTATTGTAAAGGGTGCTTTAAAGGTTCAGGTCGGTGACCACGTTGAAATATTACACGAGGGTGACAGTATTTATTACGATAGCTCGGTTCCTCACGGTATGATTGCCGTTGAGGGAGGGGAGTGTATTTTCTACGCTATAGTGCTTGACCCTGCAGGTGAACCGGTTGAAAAAATGGTTCATGGCGGTGCTAAGGAGTTTGCCAAGGCTCCTAAGCGTGTTGTTGAAGCAAGACCTGATGAGCACCGTGTTTGGGAGGATTTCTGTATTCCTACCGAAAACGACAAGGGCACTTGTGTTAAGATTGATTTTAAGAATGAGGATAAGTTTAACTTCGCTTTTGATGTTATTGACCGATTGGGACGTGAAAAGCCCGAAAAGCTTGCAATGCTTCACATTGACCGCGAGTTTAATGAACGCCGCTTTACCTTTGCCGATATGAAGCGTGCCTCATCGCAGACCGCAAACTACTTTAAGTCGTTGGGTATCGGTCGCGGTGATAAGGTTATGCTTATTTTAAAGCGTCACTATCAGTTCTGGTTCAGTATGATGGCCTTGCATAAGCTGGGTGCTGTTGCAATTCCTGCAACCAATCAGCTAAAGGAACACGATATTACCTACCGTATTAAGTCCGCAGGCGTTAAGGCAATCATTTGTACTGCCGACGGCGATGTATCCAAAGAGGTTGATTTAGCCGCCGAGAACTGTCCTGATTTAAAGCATAAAATAATGGTTAACGGCTGCCGCGAGGGTTGGCGAAGCTTTGACGAAGAATATAGCCTTTATACCGGCCGTTTTGACCGTACGGAGGATGCACCGTCGGGTGACGATACAATGCTTATGTATTTCACCTCGGGTACAACCGGCAATCCCAAAATAGCAGTACATAACTATAAATATCCACTAGGTCACTTTATTACTGCAAAATATTGGCACTGTGTCAATCCTGAGGGATTGCATTTTACCATTTCGGATACCGGTTGGGCAAAGGCTGCTTGGGGTAAAATTTACGGTCAGTGGCTTTGTGAAACGGGCTTGTTTGTTTATGACTTTGACCGTTTTGACGCTCACGAATTACTGCCGATGTTCCAAAAGTATAAAATAACCACCTTCTGTGCACCGCCGACGATGCTCAGAATGCTAATTAAAGAGGATATAAATAAGTACGATTTATCCTCGGTTGAGCATATGACCACTGCAGGTGAGGCCTTGAATCCTGAGGTATTCCGTCAATTTGAAAAAGCTACCGGCTTACAGATTATGGAGGGCTTCGGTCAGACCGAAACAACCTGCGCCTTGGGTAATCTGGCAGGTACAAGAACTAAGGTTGGTTCAATGGGTAAGCCTGTTCCGCTTTATGATATCAAGCTGCTTGATGCTGACGGTGAAGAGGTTCAAGTCGGTGAAACAGGTGAAATTTGTATTAATGTTTCCGAAAAGAAGCCTTGTGGACTTTTCTGCGGCTACTATAACGATAAGGAAAAGACCGATGAGTGCTGGCATGACGGTTATTACCATACCGGTGATACTGCCTGGAAGGATGAGGACGGTTACTTCTGGTATGTTGGTCGTGTTGATGATGTTATCAAGTCCTCGGGCTACCGTATCGGACCTTTTGAAATTGAAAACGTTATTATGGAGCTCCCTTATGTTTTGGAATGCGGTGTTTCGGCTGCACCTGACGAGGTAAGAGGTCAGGTTGTTAAGGCCAGCATTGTTCTTACTAAGGGCACTGTCGGTACAGAGGAACTTAAAAAGGAAATCCAAGGCTATGTCAAGAACCGTACCGCTCCGTATAAATATCCGAGAATCGTTGTTTTCCGTGATGAGTTGCCGAAGACTACAAGCGGAAAAATTCAGCGTAATAAACTGTAAATTATGAAAAGAGTAACACTTTTTGCCGGACATTACGGCAGCGGAAAGACAAATATTGCGGTAAATTACGCCGTTTGGTTGAAAAATCAGGGAAAAGACGTAATTATAGCCGATATGGATATTGTTAATCCGTATTTCAGAACAAAGGACAGTATAGATGTTTTAGAGAGCAATGGTATTGAACTGATTTCGCCTGAATTTGCCAACAGCAATGTTGATTTGCCGGCACTTCCTCAGGAAATGTACCGTATTGTTCAGGAAAAAAGCAAGTGTGCTGTTTTAGATATCGGCGGTGACGACCGAGGTGCTTATGCATTGGGCCGTTATAGACCCTCAATTTTAGAGGAGAACGATTACGAAATGGTTTTTGTAGCTAATTTTTACCGTCCGTTAACCACTACACCCGAGGAAGCGTTAGAGGTTATGCGTGAGGTTGAGGCGGCGGCAGGAATTAAGTTTACCGCAAT
>CAJGBX010000001.1 GCA_904501685.1 Clostridiaceae bacterium | reverse complement strand
CCCTACGTTGATTCGTGTTGCTTGGGTAGCATTCAGCGTGCTGGGTGGCAGCGGTCTTTTAGCATATATCATTTGTGCTATAATTATGCCTCGTGAACCGGATTTCCTTCCTTAATAAACGTTAGATATAAACAAAAAAGCACCTATGAAGGTGCTTTTTTGTTTACCTATTTATACTTAACCTCGGGGAACAACTTATCTGCAAACCATACGGTAGGGACTTGGAAGGTCTTACCGTTTAAGTATTCCAAAATTCCGCCGTCAGAGTTGAAATTGAATTTCAGCTTATAGGAATACAGTGCTTGGCACTTAAAGCCTAAAGCTCTGTCTTTTTGGTTTACACCGTACTTTCCGTCACCTAACAACGGACATCCTATTGATGCCATATGCGCTCTGATTTGGTGGGTACGGCCGGTCAGCAGTTCGATTTTTAAAAGTGACAAACCGTCTTTTGATGCCAAAACCGAATACTTTGTGCGAATGGTTTTGGTATCAACAGATTGATTTTTCTTGATATAAACCTGCCGCTTGTCCTCATTTTTTTCAAGGTAGCCCTCTAAAATATCTGTGGCTTTAGGCGGCTTGCCGTGAACTATAGTGAGGTACATCTTATCAATTTCCCGAGTCTTGATTTTGTCGCATAAAATACGTAAAGCCTCGGCGTTTTTTGCGGCGATTACGATTCCGCCGGTATTTCGGTCGATACGGTTTGCTAAAGCAGGCCGAAAACTGTTTTCAGCCTCGGGGTCATACTCACCCTTTTCGTATAAATACCGTTGTATACGGGCAATAAGTGTGTCGTTATACTCGTTCTCGTCAGGGTGCACAAGCAGACCTTGTTTTTTATCGGCAAGTAAGATATTTTCATCTTCATACACAATATCCAACGATTTTGAGGCCGACATAAAATCATACTTCGGTGACTTCGGCTCAAAAAATTCGTCATTAATATACATTTCGACCAATGAGCCTAATGCAAGCCTTGTGCTGATTTCGGCACGCTTGCCGTCAACCTTAATTCGCTTTAATCTTATGTATTTGTATAGCAGGGCAGTAGGTAAAAGCGGTGCTGTTTTGGTGACAAATTTGTCTAATCTTAAACCGGCATCGTTTTTGCCGACGGTAAATGATTTCATAGCTTACCTCTGATAACAGTTTTTCATTATTATACTTTGTTTTTTAACTTATATCAAGGGCAGAAATCCTATATTCAAAATATTTTCGGCTATACATTACTTTAAGTCGTTAAATATTATATATCTGATAAAAATTACGCACCTCAAGACTTAAACTTTGAGGTGCGTTAAATAAATTTTCAATTTTAAAATCTTCTTCTTTTTTTACGCTTATGCTTAGGTGAGTTGAGAATAATAAGACTGATAATAAAAATTGCAACTGCGGCAATAACGAGAATTAAGAATACAAGAAAAAGCTTAGAGCCAAAAAGAGCAGAGGTAAAGCTTTTTACACTACGGCCGATGTACATAAGGGTGCTGCGCTCAACGTCCTGAGCAGCCTCTAATGTAACGGTTCCCAAAACCTCACCGGCATAAACAAGACTGCATTCACCCATAATGTCGCCCTTTTTAATAGGTGCATCATAAGTTTTTTTGTACCAATCGATTTCCATGCTTATGGTAGAGGAATCCGCAACCTTAGGAACTACAGCCGAAAGCTTGTCGGACGGTACAACCGATACAAAATCGGTATCCCAGGCTAAATCCACCTCAGCCTCACCGATTATTTGGTCGGTAGAAAGAATGTTTTTATATTCGAATTCATTAAAAGCCCATTCGTATAAAGCCTTTGTGTCACCGAATTCAATACGTATTTTAGTTCTTCCGTTTTCGGCATAAACAGGACTCTTCATTAAAATGCACATATAATTGTAGCCGCCCTTAGAGGCAGTTGTTATAAGGCAACGCCCTGCAGGGTCGGTATATCCGGTTTTTACACCCTTGGCATATTTATAGTAATAGCTTTGACCTTTGTATTTTTCAGCGGTGCACTTTTGTCCGTTGTTAAGTAACAGATAATTGGTGGTAGTAAAGCTGCGGGCAGGGCTCTTATTTGTAGCCGCGAGGTTGTATTTAGTGGAAAATGCGATTTCCTTTAAAATATCAACCGACAGAAAAGCAGATGTAAGCTTATACATATCGTTTACGGTTGTATAGTGCTCAAGGTCGTGCAGACCGTGTGCGTTAACGTAATGAGTTCCGGTCATATCAAGCTCGGCGGCTTTGGCGTTCATTTTTTCGCAAAAGGCAGGAATATTGCCCGAAACGTGTTCGGCAATGGCGTTTGCACCGTCGTTAGCCGAGGATAAAAGCAGAATATAAAGCATTTGTCTTACGGTCAGCTCCTCGCCAATCTTCAAGCCGCCGGTTGACGAATCAGTGCCTTGAAGAGAGTTTATTGCATATTCAGATACGGTGATTTTTTGTCCGTCCAAATCGGGGCAGCTTTCATAAAGCACTAATGCCGTCATCAGCTTGGTTAACGATGCAGGATAAAACCGTTGGTCTGTGTTTTTGGAAAAAAGCACATCACCGGTGTCGGTGTTAATCAGGAGTGCGCCCTCGGCATCGATATTGAAATTAGTCGGAGTATAGCTGAATGCGGTTGGCAATACCGCACAGATAATGATTATAAATACAAAGCTACAGCAAAAAATCTTTTTAAACACTGGCGTTTCTCCTTGCAATAAAGAACGATAGATAGTATAATAAACATAAATGTATAATGGTACTTTTTAAGTATAACAACTTTCAGTGAGAATTTAAAGGGTAAAATTAAATATTTTCAATTTTTTTGGAGGTGACTGCAAATGATTTATGTGACAGGGGATATGCACGGAGATGAATCTCGGCTGTATGACGCACAATGGCGAAAGCTTAAAGCAGGGGATATACTGATTATTTGCGGTGATTTCGGTTATCTTTGGGACGGCGGTAAAAGAGAAAAAAGTGTAATTGAGTACATTGGCAGCCGTAAATTTACCGTTTGCTTTGTTGACGGCACACACGAAAACTTCCGTAAAATATTCAAGGGCAAGGAAACGGTTTGGAAGGGCGGTCACGTTCACCGAATCAGCGGGAATCTGTTCCACTTGATGAGAGGGCAGATTTTTAATATTGACGGCATTAAAATTTTCACCTTCGGCGGAGGTGAAAGCGATGACCGCGAGCTTCGTCACGAGGAGGAAAAAGGAATTTGGTACCGTGATGAGCTGCCTACACCTCAGCAGCTGGCAACCGGTGCTCAAAATTTGGATGAGGCAGGACTTCGGGTTGATTATATTATTACCCACGAGCCTCCGCTGTTGGTCAAAAGCTCAATGCTTTTAAGACGAGGTCTGCCTGAAAAGGTAAACAAGCTTAACGGTTATTTTGAGGAGCTTGCAAAATCGGTCAAGTTTAACCATTGGTATTTTGGCTCGCTTCATGAGGATAGGCTGGTTACGGCTGATTATACCTGTCTTTTTGAAAAAATTATACCGCTTGGAAGTAAGGAACAGCCGTAAACGGTGGCTAGGGATTTGGGAAAATTTAACATAGATTTAACATTGAAGCACTTGGATTTTCTATGTCGCTGGTATATAATTGTCGTAGGAATATAAAATGGGGAGAAGAGAATATGAATGAAGTTGTATTCGCAGTAATAACCTTACTTGGCGGACTTGCTTTTTTTCTTTACGGAATGAATGTTATGTCCTCGGGCCTCGAAAAAATGGCCAAGGGTAAGCTGGAAAAAACGCTTATTAAGGTTACCTCTAAAAAGTTTTTGGCACTTGTTTTCGGTGCGGCAATTACTATTGCAATTCAGTCGTCGAGTGCCCTGACCGTTATGCTGGTCGGTCTTGTTAACTCGGGTCTTTTACAGTTTGGACAAACTATAGGTGTTTTAATGGGCTCCAATATAGGCACAACTCTTACTGCATGGATTTTAAGCTTGGCAGGTATAGAGGGTGACAGTTTGTTTATGAGCTTGTTAAAACCCAAGAACTTCTCGCTGGTTTTTGCTTTGGTCGGTATCATTATGATAATGATGAGCAAAAAACAGAAAAAGAAAAATATCGGTTCGATTTTGGTTGGCTTTGCAGTTTTGATGTTCGGTATGAATTTAATGTCGGATGCAATGGAGCCGTTGACCAAAAAGGAAGGCTTTACAAGTCTTTTGACTGCATTTGAGAATCCGTTCTTGGCAGTAGCCTTCGGTGCAGTATTTACCGGTATTATTCAGTCCTCGGCGGCATCGGTCGGTATTTTGCAGACTGCTGCCTTAACCGGCGGTGTAACCTACCGTATGGCAATTCCAATTATTATGGGACAAAATATCGGTACTTGTGTAACAGCGGTTATTTCGAGTATCGGCGTTAGCCGTAATGCCAAAAAAGTTGCCGTTGTTCATATGGCGTTTAATATTATAGGCACCTTGATTTGCCTTGTTCCGTTTTGTATTTTAAGCTATGTTGTTGATATTGCTGCACTTGATTATAAAATCAGTCCGTTTGCAATTGCAATAGTGCACAGTATTTTTAATTTCTTTACCACTTTGGTTTTGTTTCCGGCTGCTAAGCAGCTTGAAAAATTGGCTAACTTATTTGTCCCCGAAAAGGAAAGTGAAAGCAAGGGTAAGCTTTTGGACGAGCGTTTGTTGACTGTTCCTTCGTTTGCTGTTACCAACGCTTTGGATGTTGTAGTAGAAATGGCAGAGATTTCTAAAAATGCATTTAATAAAGCAATTTCCGCTATCGGCAATTATAATGATGAGGTTGCCGCTGAGGTTAGCGGCATGGAAACTCAGTTGGATAATTATGAGGATCAGCTCGGTACATATATGGTAAGACTTTCTGCTACCGGCGCTTCGGAATCCGACTCTAAAAAAATTGCCCGTATTTTACATTCGATTAACGATTTTGAACGTATCGGTGACCATGCAGAAAATTTGGTTGGTGTTGCCCGTGAAATGCACGAAAAGCAGATTCAATTCTCACATGAGGCAAGCTTTGAAATAGAAAAGCTTAAAGAAGCAACTAAGGAAATTCTGGAGATTACTACCGAGGCCTTCCGTAATAACGATTTGAATTTGGCTGCTACCGTCGAGCCGTTAGAGCAGGTTATTGACGGAATAATTGCCGATATTAAGAGCCGTCATGTTCGCCGTCTGCAGCACGGTAACTGCACAATCGAATTAGGCTTTGTTTTGACCGATTTGCTTACCAATTACGAGCGTGTTTCGGACCATTGTTCTAATATTGCAGTTGCTATTATTGAGTCGCGCCACGGTACTTTTGAGGCACATGAATACCTAAACAGCGTTAAGATTGACCCGAATAGCGCCTACACCAGAAGCTATGAGGAATATTCCCGTAAGTTTTCGCTTAAGGCTTAATTGAATATTTAAAATAAAACGCTTGTGAGCTTTATGGCTCACAAGCGTTTTTGCTTTTTAAAATTATATCATCGGACGAAATATATCATAATTATTGCATAAAATCAAGCAAATTCAAGTATTTTTCGGCATACAATAATATTGATGTTTAAATTATTTTATTTCGGAGTGATTTTATGTGTTCGATTTGCGGAATGATTGATTTTAAGGAACGTCCAAATGCCGTTTTGTGCGAAAAAATGAGTGCTACAATGAAGGTGCGAGGTCCTGATGCATCGGGAAGCTTCAGTGATGAAACAGTGGCCTTTTGTCATAACCGACTAAGCGTTATGGACCCGAAAAACGGTGCTCAGCCTATGAAGGCAGTGTTTAAGGGTAAGGAATATGTAATAATTTATAACGGTGAGATTTATAATTCGCCCGAATTGCGTACCGATTTAAAGGAGTACGGTGCTGAGTTTAAGACTAACTGCGATACCGAAACTGTACTGTGGAGTTATATTATTTACGGTGATGAATGTCCTAAATATCTTAACGGTATTTTCGCATTCGCAGTTTATGATATAACCGACCGCAGGGTGTTTTTGGCACGTGACCGAATGGGTGTCAAGCCATTTTTCTATACGTTTTTAGGCAGTACTTTTTTGTTTGCATCCGAAATCAAGGCGTTGCTTGAGCATCCGAAGGTGAGCCGAAAGGTGGATAATACAGGTCTTTGGCAGCTGGTATTTTTAAGTCCGGTTACATTGTCTGGAAGCGGAGTTTTTCGTGATATTAAGGAACTAAAGCCGGCACAGTGTGCTGTAGTGACCGATAACGGCTTAAAGGCTTGGAAATATTGGAAATTAGAGGCGAAGCCGTTTTATGGTGATGCTAAAACGGCACAAAGCGTGGTAGGTGAGCTGCTTTATGATGCCGTTCGGCGTCAAACCGTCAGTGATGTGCCGTTGTGTACATTTTTGTCGGGCGGACTTGATTCTTCGGTGTTGACAGCTCTGGCGGCTGAGGGGTACCGAAGCAAGGGCAAAACCTTAGCAACATATTCTTTTGAATATGAAGGTAACCGCGACAGCTTTAAGCAGTCATTATTTCAGCCTCAGGGAGATGACGATTTCGCAAGATATTTGGCTCGTTGGCTGATGACCGACCATACGGTTTTGACAGCGCCGAATAATGAAATAGCCGAGTGTTTGATTCCGGCAACCGAAGCAAGGGATTTTCCCGGTCAGGCAGATATTGATTCCTCACTTTTATATTTTTGCAGTAAGGTTAAAAAGCACCATACAGTAGCACTTTCGGGTGAGTGTTCGGATGAGGTTTTCGGCGGTTATCCGTGGTTCTACCGACCCGAAATGCTGTATCGTGATTTCTTCCCCTGGATACACGAGCCCATGCAAAGAGCTAGCCTGTTTAACAAGAATTTTGTTAAAGCTGATGAGGGCTTTGATGTGTTGTCAAATGAGTATAAAAAAATCATATCCGATTGTTCTACACTGCCGTATGACAGTGAAAGTATGCGTACCTCACGTATTGCAACAGTGCTTTCGGTAGGTTACTTTATGACCTCGCTTTTAGAACGTAAGGACCGTATGAGTATGTATTCAGGACTTGAGGTCAGGGTACCGTTTGCCGACCATAGAATTTTGGAATATGTGTATAATGTACCGTGGGAAATTAAGTTTGAAAACGGCGTAGAAAAGGCACTTTTGCGTAATGCGATGACTAAATATTTGCCTGAAAAAATACTATGGCGAAAGAAAAGTCCGTATCCTAAAACGCATAATCCAAAGTACCGGGAAAAGGTTACCGGAATGTTGAAATCCTGCTTGGAAAAGGGCGGAATTCTGTCTGAGGTTTTGGAAAGGGAAGTTTTAAAAGATGTACTATCGGGTGAGGATAGAACCTGGTTCGGTCAGCTTATGTCAACACCTCAGCTGATTGCGTGGCTTGTACAGTTTGATTATTGGGTTGAAAAATACGGCGTAAAATTTGATATATAAACCACAGCAACCGCACTGCAATTTCAGTGCGGTTGCTGTTATTGATTGATGTTGTAACAACCTTGATTTTTAAATTATTACTGCTTGGTATATAAATAAATATTACCGGATTCCGGTTGTTTTGGAGAACGATGTTGACATAACAACGTTACAAGAATTGATTATGTTAAGCTATTCACTGACCGGTGCTGAAGATGTAAATAAAAATTTCAAAAATAATAAGTAACATATAAAATTTAGAGCATTTCAGCGTTGACAAAATACGAGCTTTTTGGTATACTTTTTTTGTTAGGTTTCACGCGACTGACGGAACTATGAATTAACATAGGGGGAACGTGAGATCATATAATGCCGACCGTCTGGGCAGATTATCGCTTTTTTTCTTAGGCGGTAGTCTGTCTTTCTGTTTTTTTGTGAAGTTTAGGAGGTTTTTTAGATGAAAAAAATTGGCGTTATTATGGGTAGTGACAGTGATTTGCCTGTAGTTGAAAAGGCTGTAAATACCTTAAAGGAATACGGTGTGCCGTGCGAGGTGCACGTTTTTTCGGCTCACCGCACACCCGACCAGGCTGCTGATTTTGCTATGAACGCAAGAGCCAACGGCTTTGGTGCAATTATTGCCGCAGCAGGTATGGCGGCTCACCTGGCAGGTGCCTTAGCAGCGAGAACCACCTTACCGATAGTCGGTATTCCTGTAAAATCAAAAAATTTAGACGGTGTTGATGCACTTTATTCAACTGTTCAGATGCCCTCCGGTATGCCGGTAGCAACTGTTGCGATTGACGGTGCTGTCAATGCCGCCTTGCTGTGTATTGAGATGTTGGCAATCACCGATGATACCTTAGCTGCAAGGCTCGATGAAGCAAGAGCTAAGGGTCAGGCAAAGGTGCTTGCTGCAAACAAAGCAGTTGAGGAAAGATTCAACTGATAAACATTAAGTTATTCCACCCTAAATTCAGAGAGGAAAGTGTAAAAATGGGAGGATTTTTCGGAGTTGTAAGCAAGCACGATGCTATGTCGGATACCTTTTTCGGTACTGACTATCATTCGCACCTCGGTACCCATCGGGGCGGTATGGCAGCGTACGACAGTGAAATTGGCTTACAGCGTACAATTCACAATATTCAAAACTCACCGTTCAGAACTAAGTTTGATAATATTTTTAATGAAATGAGAGGAAGCTCGGCAATCGGCTGTATCAGTGATTTTGAGCCCCAGCCGTTGTTGATTCGTTCACGCTTCGGCACATATGCAATCTGCTTTATCGGTGTTATAAATAACGCTAAGGAGCTGATTGATGAGTATATTGTCGATTCGGGCGGTCATTTTGATGCTATGACCGGCGGCGGTGTAAACTCGGTTGAACTTATTGCCGCACTCATTAATCAAAAGGAAAATATTGTTGACGGTATCAAGTTTGCTCAAGAAAAAATCGTCGGTACTGCTTCAATACTTATTTTGCAGGATGACGGTACAATTCTTGCTGCACGTGATAAGGTAGGCCGCTTGCCGGTGTCAATCGGCAAGAGCGAAAACGGTCACTGCGTCAGCTTTGAATCGTTTGCTTATGAGAAAATGGGTTACGAAAAGGTTAGGGATTTGGGTCCTGCCGAAATCGTAAAGATCGCCGTTGACGGTGTTGAACAACTGTCAGAGCCGGGTAAGGAAATGAAAATCTGCTCCTTCCTTTGGAGCTATTACGGATTCCCGACCACCAGCTATGAGGGTGTCAGTGTTGAGGTTATGCGTTATCGCAACGGTGCAATTATGGCTGAACACGATAAGGAAAGCGGAAAGGCAGAGGGTGTCGATTACGTCGGCGGTCTTCCGGATTCGGGTACACCTCACGCAATCGGCTATGCCAATCAAAGCCATAAGCCTTATGCCCGTGCATTTATCAAATATACTCCTACCTGGGCGAGAAGCTTTATTCCGACACGTCAGCAGGAGCGTAACCGTGTTGCTAAAATGAAGCTAATCCCGGTGCCTGAGCTGATTAAGGATAAAAGTCTTTTGTTGGTTGACGATTCCATTGTACGTGGTACGCAAATACGTGAAACGATTGATTTTCTTTATGAAAACGGCGTTAAGGAAGTTCATATGCGTTCGGCTTGTCCGCCAATTATGTATTCCTGCAAATACCTTAATTTTTCACGTGCTACAAGCGAAATGGAGCTGATTGGCCGCCGTGGTATTGTAGCACTCGAGGGTGAAGAGGGCTTGAAGTACATTGACGAGTACAGTGACTTCACGACCGAGAGAGGCAAAAAGCTTAGGGAATATCTTTGTGAGGAATTGCATCTCAAGTCGGTTGAATTTCAGTCATTGGACGGAATTATTAAAGCAATCGGTCTGGAACCCTGTAAGCTATGTACCTACTGTTGGAACGGTAAAGAATAATAAACAATTCAAATTGAAAGGAAATACAGATTATGAATAACTCTAAATCAGAAAGTTACGCCGCCGCAGGTGTTGATATTACAGCAGGCTACCGTGCGGTAGAACTTATGAAGAGCCATATTGCCCGTACTAAAAATGAGGGTTGCCTTGACGATGTAGGTGGCTTTGGCGGTTGCTTCGGTCTTAACCTTAAGGGTATTGAGGAGCCGGTGCTTGTATCGGGTACCGACGGTTGCGGTACTAAGGTTAAAATGGCAATTTTAATGGACAAGCACGACACTATAGGCATTGATGCCGTTGCAATGTGTGTTAACGATATTATTTGCTGCGGAGCAAAACCCTTGTTTTTCCTTGATTATATTGCCTGCGGCAAAAATATTCCCGAAAAAATTGCTGCTATCGTTGGCGGTGTCGCCGAGGGCTGTGTTCAGTCGGGTGCCGCTTTAATCGGCGGTGAAACTGCTGAGCATCCGAAAATGATGCCCGAGGAGGAATATGACCTCGCAGGCTTTGCAGTGGGTGTTGTTGATAAGAAAAAGATTCTTGATAACACAAGAATGGCTGAGGGTGACGTTGTTATAGCCTTGGCTTCTACCGGTGTCCATTCAAACGGTTTCTCACTTTGCCGTAAGGTTTTCGATATTGACAACAATCCTGACTCTCTTTATGTTCCTAACGCCGATCTGGGAGGTAAGAGTATCGCAGAAACCTTGCTCACTCCTACTAAGATTTATGTTAAGAGCATTTTGAAGCTGTTGGAAAGTGTTGATGTTAAGGGTATTTCCCATATTACCGGCGGCGGTTTTTATGAAAATATTCCCCGTTCTATTCCTAAGGGTCTTTCGGCCAAGATTGACAAGTCATCAGTTAAGGTATTGCCGATTTTTGATTTGATTATGAAAACCGGCAATATTCCCGAGCGTGATATGTTTAACACCTATAATATGGGTGTTGGTATGAGCGTTGTCGTACCTGCTGCTGAGGTAGAAAAGGCACTCTCAATTTTGCGTGATATGGGTGAGAACGCCTATGTTATCGGTGAAATCATTAAGGGTGACGAAGGCGTGGTGCTCGAGTAATGAAAAAGGCTAAAATAGCAGTTTTCGTTTCTGGCGGCGGTACAAACCTGCAGGCACTTATTGATGCACAGGGAAATGTAATTCAAAGCGGTGAAATTGCCGTTGTTATTTCTTCAAAGCCGGGTGTATTTGCACTTGAAAGGGCCGCAAAGGCTGATATTCCTACTGTTGTGGTAGAGCGTAAGGCTTGCAAAACGCAGGATGAGTTCGAGCAGGGAATTATCGCGGTTTTAGACCAATATGACATTGATTTTATTGTTCTTGCCGGTTTTATGAGTATTTTGAGTGAGAATTTTACTAAAAAATACCCCAATAGAATAATAAATGTTCATCCGGCACTAATTCCGTCTTTTTGCGGCAAAGGCTTTTACGGATTAAGGGTTCACGAAGCCGCTTTGGAATACGGCGTTAAGGTTACCGGTGCTACAGTGCACTTTGTAAATGAAATTCCCGACGGCGGGAAAATAATACTGCAAAGGGCAGTTGAAATTAAAGACGGTGACACGCCTGAGGTTTTGCAGAAAAGAGTAATGGAAGAGGCTGAATGGAAGCTTCTGCCAAAGGCTGCCGAAATTGTAGCTAGTGAAATTATGAAAGGTAAGTAGGAAAATGGCACTTTATGATTTAAGTAAACTTTTATCGGAAAATACATATCCGGGTCGCGGTATCGTTATCGGCAAGTCGGCTGACGGCAAGTCGGCCATGATTGCCTACTTTATCATGGGACGCAGTGTTAACAGCCGCAACCGTGTATTTGAAATGCACGAAAAAGGTATGCGTACCAAGGCTTTTGATGAGTCAAAATTGACCGACCCGCATTTGATTATTTATAATCCTTATTTAAAGGCCAAGGGCGGTTTGGTTGACATAATCACTAACGGTGACCAGACCGACACCATTTACGATTATGTTAACGGCGAGTCGGGTACTGTGCACGGCTTTGAGGACGGTCTTCGTATCCGAGAGTTTGAGGATGATGCGCCTAACTTTACACCACGTATTTCGGGTATCCTTTACTATTGCTTCCCGAGAAATACATTCGTCTACAAAATGTCTATCTTAAAAAGCAATAACGGTGACCCTAATGCTTGCCAGAGATATTTTTATGAATATATGCCCTTAGACGGTATCGGTCACTTTATTCATACCTACCGTCAAGACGGTAATCCGATTCCGTCCTTTATGGGTGAGCCGGAAGAGGTAGCTATGCCCAATACCGCTCAAGAATTGGCAGATATTTGCTGGAACAATTTGAATGAGGATAATAAGGTTTCGTTATTTGTCCGTCAGATTCCGCTTGACGGCAGTGAGCCTACCGAAATCATTATAAATAAAAATAAGTAAGGGGAAAAACAAATGAAAGAATTTGAATTAAAGTACGGTTGTAACCCCAACCAAAAGCCCTCAAAAATTTATATGCACGACGGGACTGACCTGCCAATTGAAATTTTAAACGGACGTCCGGGTTACATCAATTTCCTTGATGCGTTTAACTCGTGGCAGCTTGTAAAGGAACTGAAAGAGGCTTTGGGTCTTCCTGCAGTTACTTCGTTTAAGCATGTAAGCCCGACCTCGGCTGCTATCGGTCTTCCTTTGAGTGATAAATTAAAAAAAGCTTGCTTTGTTGATGATATTGAAGGACTTGACGAGTCTGGTTTAGCTTGTGCATATGCAAGAGCCAGAGGTACCGACCGTATGTGCTCGTTCGGGGACTGGGTAGCACTGTCTGATGTTTGCGATGTTACTACTGCAAGGTTAATCCAGCGTGAGGTTTCCGACGGTGTTATTGCTCCGGGTTACGAGCCTGAGGCGTTGGAGATTCTTAAATCTAAGAGAAAGGGCTCCTACAATATAGTTAAGATTGACCCTTTGTATGTTCCGGCAGAGGCTGAGCATAAGCAGGTCTACGGTATTACCTTTGAGCAGGGAAGAAACAACTTTAAAATCAACAAGGAATTGCTCACTGATATTGTTACTGCTAAAAAGGATATGCCCGAAAGTGCAATTCGCGACCTTATAATTTCGCTTATTACTTTAAAATATACACAGTCTAACTCGGTTTGTTTTGCAGTTGACGGTCAGGCAATCGGTGTCGGTGCCGGTCAGCAGTCACGTGTGCATTGCACACGCTTGGCCGGCGGTAAGGCTGATACCTGGTTCTTGCGTCAGCATGATAAGGTTTTAAATCTTCCGTTTAAGGCAGAGTTAGGTCGTCCTGACCGCGATAATGTTATTGACGGTTATATCAATCAAAACGAGGAGGATGTTACCGCAGACGGCAATTGGCAGAAATACTTTACCTCAAAGCCGGCACCTTTTACTAAGGATGAGCAGCGTGCATACCTTGACACTATTACCGGTGTGGCCTTGGGTTCGGATGCCTTCTTCCCGTTTGACGATAACATTGAAAGAGCTAAGAAAAGCGGTGTAAGCTATATTGCAGAGCCGGGCGGCTCTATTCGTGATGACGTTGTTATCAAGTGTGCCGATAAATACGGTATGACGATGGCATTCACAAAAATGAGATTATTCCACCACTAATATAAAGAGGTATATATATGAAAGTAGCTGTTATAGGCAGTGGCGGACGTGAACACGCCATTGTTAAAAAGCTTAAGGAAAGTAAGGGTGTAGATAAGCTTTACGCTATCCCCGGCAACGGCGGTATGACTATGGACGCCGAATGTGTTGCAATCGGTGTTAATGAAACCGAAAAAATAGTTGATTTTGTGAAGACTAACGATATAAATTACGTTGTTGTTACTCCCGATAATCAGCTTGTTGACGGTATGGTTGATGCTTTAGCTGAAATCGGCGTTAAATGCTTCGGACCTGACAAAAAGGCCGCAATTATTGAAGGTAGCAAGGTTTTTTCCAAGAATTTGATGAAAAAATACGGTATTCCAACCGCTTCCTATGAGGTGTTTACCAATCCTGAGGATGCATTGGAATATGTTAAAACGGCACCTCTGCCGACTGTAATTAAGGCTGACGGCTTGGCCTTAGGCAAGGGTGTTATTATCGCCGAAACGAGAGAGGCTGCCGAAAAAGCAATCGAATCTATTATGGAGGATAAGATTTTCGGCGAATCAGGTGCAAATATCGTTATTGAAGAGTTTATGACAGGTCCTGAGGCTTCGGTTTTGGCTTTTTGCGACGGTAAAACCTTGATTCCTATGGTTTCCGCAATGGACCATAAGCGTGCTAAGGATAACGATAAAGGTCTTAATACCGGCGGTATGGGTACTGTTGCACCTAATCCGTATTATACTGACAAGGTAGCTCAGGAATGTATAGATAAAATATTTATGCCAACCATTCGTGCTATGGAGGCTGAGGGTAGACCCTTTAAGGGCTGTCTTTTCTTCGGTCTTATGATAACTGCCGACGGACCTAAGGTTATTGAATATAACTGCCGTTTTGGTGACCCCGAAACTCAGGTAGTAATTCCGCTTTTAGACTCGGATTTACTTGAAATTATGATGGCCTGTACCGATGGCACTTTGGCTGAAAAAGAAGTTAAATTCAAGGATTCTGCTGCTTGCTGTGTTGTTTTGGCATCAAACGGCTACCCTGAAAAGTATGAGTCCGGTTTCCCGATTACGGTTGACGGAGAGGTTGACGGCAAGCTTTACTACGCCGGTGCTAAGTTAAAGGAAGGCAAGGTTGTCACCGCAGGCGGTCGTGTTATGGGTGTTGTAGCATTAGCTGACGATTTAAAATCGGCGATTGCAAAGGCATATAAGGAGACCGATAAGATTTCGTTCGAGAATAAGTATAAACGAAACGACATAGGTGCTAGGGCCTTAAAGGCGTTTGAGGAGGTAAAATAAATGGTATATCGTATATTTGTTGAGAAAAAGGAGGGCCTTGCTCACGAGGCTTCCTCACTTTTGCAGGATATCCGTACATTCTTAGGCGTAACTGCCTTGGAAGGCTTGCGTGTTATCAACCGTTATGATGTTGAAAATATTACTGAGGAGCTGTTTAATTACGCAGTTACAACAGTGTTTTCTGAGCCTCAGTTGGACAATACTTCAGCTGAAATTACTTGTGATGGCTATGAGGTGTTTGCGGTTGAGGCACTTCCCGGTCAGTTCGACCAGAGAGCTGACAGTGCTTCGCAGTGTATTCAGCTTATTAATGCCGGTGACCGTCCTACTGTCAAAACCGCTAAGGTTTATTTAATGAAGGGCGAGTTAACAGCAGAGGATATTGAAAAAATCAAGAAGTATGTTATCAATCCTGTAGAATCCCGCGAGGCTTCTATGGAAAAGCCAGAAACCTTAAAGATTAAATATGATATTCCCGAAACAGTTGCTACTGTTGAAGGCTTTTTGGAGTTGGATGACAACGGCTTGGCTGAAATGGTAAAGACCTTGGGGTTGGCTATGGATATGGACGACCTTAAGTTCTGCCGCGACTATTTCAGAACTGAAAATCGCGACCCGTCAATCACTGAAATCAGAATGATTGATACTTATTGGTCGGACCACTGCCGTCATACCACCTTCTTAACTACTATTGACAGCGTTAAGTTTGAGGACGAGCTGTTACAGTCGGCTTACGAGGAATATATTGAGGCCCGTAAGGAAATCAACCGTACTAAGCCTATTAATTTAATGGATATTGCAACAATCGGTACACGTTTGCTTAAAAAACGCGGTATGTTGCCGAAACTGGATGAGTCGGAAGAAATCAATGCCTGCACAGTTAAGATTGATGTCAAAACCGAAGAGGGTATTGAGAAATGGTTGCTTTTGTTTAAGAACGAAACTCATAACCATCCTACCGAAATTGAGCCGTTTGGCGGTGCTGCTACCTGTATCGGCGGTGCTATTCGTGACCCGCTTTCGGGACGTTCTTATGTTTATTCGGCAATGCGTGTTACCGGTGCGGCTGACCCGTTAAAACCGGTTAATGAAACAATGGCAGGAAAACTGCCGCAAAAGAAAATCGTCACCACTGCTGCTGCAGGTTATTCCTCTTACGGTAACCAAATCGGCCTTGCTACCGGTCAGGTTGACGAGATTTATCATCCCGGCTATGCCGCAAAGCGTATGGAAATCGGTGCGGTTATTGCTGCCGCTCCTGAAGAGAATGTTCGCCGTGAAGTACCCGACCCTGATGATGTAGTTATTCTACTTGGCGGTCGTACCGGACGTGACGGTTGCGGCGGTGCTACAGGATCTTCTAAGTCGCACACCTTGAGCTCTATTGAAACCTGCGGTTCCGAGGTTCAAAAGGGTAACGCCCCTGAGGAAAGAAAACTGCAGAGACTGTTCCGCAATCCTGAAGCATCACGTTTGATTAAGAGATGTAACGACTTTGGTGCAGGCGGTGTTTCGGTTGCTATCGGTGAATTGGCCGACGGTCTTACTATCGACCTTAACGCAGTTCCCAAGAAGTATGATGGTCTTGACGGTACTGAAATTGCGATTTCCGAATCTCAGGAAAGAATGGCGGTTGTTGTTGAGCCTAAGGATGTTGAACGCTTCTGCGAATTGGCAAAATCCGAAAACCTTGAGGCTACTGTTGTAGCAAGGGTAACTGCAGAGCCGAGACTTAAAATGCATTGGAACGGCAAAACAATTGTTGATTTGTCGCGTGAATTCTTGAACTCTAACGGTGCTGAAAAACACATCAATATTACTCCTTTAGCACCCGCAGATTATACCAAAACCACACCCTGCTGTTTTAAAAAGGGTATGCTTGATTTGGCAGGTGACCTTAATATCTGCTCAAAGCGTGGTCTGTCTGAACGTTTTGACTCGACTATCGGTGCCGGTACGGTTATGATGCCGTTTGGCGGTAAGAATCAGCTTACACCCTCGCAGTGTATGGTTAATAAGGTTTCGGTTGAGAAAAAGCATACCGATACCTGTTCCTTTATGGCTTGGGGTTATAACCCGTTTGTAATGGAAAAATCGCCCTACCACGGTGCATATTTGGCCGTTATAGAGTCGGTTTCAAAGCTTATTTCGGCCGGTGCTTCATTTGAAGAGGTTTATTTGACCTTCCAGGAGTATTTTGAGCGTCCTAATACCGAACCGAAGCGTTGGGGCAAGCCGTTGTCGGCTTTGCTCGGTGCATTTAAGGCTCAAAAGGAGCTGGGTATTGCATCAATCGGAGGCAAGGACTCAATGAGCGGTACCTTTGAGGATTTGGATGTTCCGCCGACACTTTGCTCCTTTGCTGTAACAGTAGGTGACGTAAACGATGTTGTTTCACCTGAATTCAAAGAGGCAGGACATAAGGTTTACTTGGTAAAGCCACAGTATGATAAAAACGGCTTGCCGGTAACTGCTTCGTTGCTTGATATTTATAATAAGGTATATAAGCTCATTACCTCTAAAAAGGCGGTTGCCGTTTGGACTCCTATCGGCGGAGGTATTGCCGAGGGTATTATGAAAATGTCCTTCGGTAATGATATCGGATTCAAATTTGCTGATAATGTCACCTTGGAAGAGATTTTCGGCTATAATTACGGTGCATTTATCCTTGAGATGACCGAGGATTGCGGTTGTAAGTGTGATTGCTGCACCTTACTTGGTGAAACTACAGCTGATGGTAATATAACCTTTGGTGAGGATGACCTTAAAATTGCCGACCTGCTTAAGATTTACGAGGATAAGCTTGAACCGGTATTCCCCTGTAATATTGAGCAGAAGCACGGCAAATTGGAAACCTTTAATTACGAGGCTGCCTCACGTGTGGCACCTGCGATTAAATGTGCAAAGCCTCACGTTGTTATTCCGGTATTCCCCGGTACCAACTGTGAGTATGACAGTGCCAAGGCCTTCAACGATGCCGGTGCAGAAGCTGAGATTATTGTAATCAATAACCTGTCGGCTGACGGAATCGCACGTTCGGTTGAAAAAATGGCTAACGCTATCAAAAATTCTCAAATCATCTTCATCCCCGGCGGCTTCTCGGGCGGTGATGAGCCGGACGGCTCGGGTAAATTCATTACCGCTTTCTTCCGTAATGCCGCAATTAAGAGTGAGGTTGCTGATTTGCTTGACACCAGAGACGGTCTTATGGCAGGTATTTGCAACGGCTTCCAGGCAATTATCAAATTAGGTCTCGTGCCTTATGGTAAGATTATTGATACTGACGAAAGCTGTCCGACCCTGACCTATAACACTATTGGCCGCCATCAGTCGAGAATTGTCCGAACAAGAATTGCTTCTAATAAGTCGCCGTGGTTGGCTGAAACCAGGGTCGGCGATATCTATAATGTGCCGATTTCCCACGGTGAGGGTCGATTCTTGGCATCGGATGAGTTGGTTCGTAAGCTTGCCGAAAACGGTCAGATTGCAACTCAGTATGTTGATTTAGAGGGTAACGTTACTGCCGATATTCGATTTAACCCCAATAATTCGGCCTTTGCGATTGAGGGTATTACTTCACCTGATGGACGTGTATTCGGTAAAATGGGCCATTCAGAGCGTATCGGTAATGGACTTTACAATAACGTTATTGGCAACTACGAAATCGGTATGTTCCGTTCCGCAGTTAAATATTTTAAGTAATAGAAGGGTGTTAGAAAATGAAAACAGATATTGAAATTGCACAGTCTGTCGAAATGAAACCCATAACCGAGATTGCCGCTTCAGCCGGCATCTCTGATGAATACTTGGAGCAGTACGGTAAATATAAGGCTAAGATTGATTTGTCCTTACTTGATAAAACCGATAAAAAGGACGGAAAGCTTATTCTTGTTACCGCCATTACGCCAACACCTGCAGGTGAGGGTAAAACTACTACTACCATAGGTCTTGCCGACGGAATGAAGCGTATCGGCAAAAACGTTATGGTAGCACTCAGAGAGCCTTCCTTGGGACCGGTTTTCGGTGTTAAGGGCGGTGCTGCAGGCGGCGGATATGCTCAGGTTGTACCTATGGAGGATATCAATCTGCATTTCACAGGTGACTTCCACGCTATCGGTGCGGCAAATAACCTTTTGGCCGCAATGCTTGATAACCACATTTATCAGGGCAATAAGCTTAATATCGACCCTCGCAGAATCACTTGGAAGCGTTGTGTTGATATGAACGACCGTCAGCTGAGGTTTGTTACCGACGGTTTAGGCGGCAGGGTAAACGGAACTCCTCGTGAGGACGGATATGATATTACCGTTGCAAGTGAAATTATGGCGGTATTTTGCCTTTCATCCTCAATTGATGATTTAAAAGAGCGTCTTTCTAAAATAATCGTAGGCTACACCTATGACGAAAAGCCGGTTACCGCCGGTGATTTAAAGGCGGTCGGTGCTATGACGGCTTTGCTTAAGGATGCCATTAAGCCTAACCTTGTTCAAACCTTGGAGGGTACACCGGCGTTTGTTCACGGTGGACCGTTTGCAAATATTGCACACGGCTGTAACTCGGTTATGGCTACAAGACTTGCAATGAAGCTCGGTGATTACGCTATTACCGAGGCAGGCTTTGGTGCAGATTTAGGTGCCGAAAAGTTCCTTGATATTAAGTGCCGTATGGCAGGCTTGACTCCGTCGGCAGTTGTAATTGTCGCAACTGTAAGAGCTCTTAAAATGCATGGCGGATTGGCTAAAACCGAATTAGGCAGTGAAAACCTTGAAGCACTCGAAAAGGGTATTCCTAATTTGCTTCGTCACGTTTCTAACATTAAGAATGTTTACAAGCTGCCGTCGGTTGTTGCAGTTAACCGTTTCCCGACCGATACCGATTCGGAAATCGACCTTATAATCAAAAAGTGTAAGGAATTGGGAGTTAATGTAGTTCTTTCCAATGTTTGGGCAGAAGGCGGTAAGGGCGGTGAAGAGCTGGCTCGTGAGGTTGTCCGTCTATGCGATGAAGAAAAGGGAGATTTCACATATTCCTATGAATTAGACGGTACTATCGAGGAAAAGATAGAAGCTATAGTCAAAAAGGTTTACGGCGGTAACGGAATTAAGGTTTTACCTGCCGCTAAAAAGCAGATTGCAACCTTGACTGCACTTGGCTTTGATAAGTGCCCTGTTTGTATGGCTAAAACTCAGTATTCCTTCTCGGATGACCAGACCAAGCTTGGTGCGCCTGAAAATTTTGAGGTTACCATTAAAAACGTTAAGGTTTCGGCCGGTGCAGGCTTTGTGGTTGTGCTTACCGGTGATATTATGACTATGCCGGGACTTCCGAAGGTTCCTGCCGCAGAGAATATCGACGTTACCTCAGACGGCAAAATTATCGGCTTGTTCTAATTTAGCATTAGTATAACAAAACAATTAACCCGGCAAAAGGCTTGTTGTCTCTTGTCGGGTTTTGTAATTGTCTTGTTATAGGTTTTATTTTTTGGAGATTTAACATAGATTTAAAGAAAAAACACTTTTAATATTTTTTAAATGATGTATAATAAAGTCAGATAATTGTAAAGGTGGGATAAAATGTGATTTATCTTGTTGAGGATGATGATAATATCCGCGAGCTGGTTGTTTATACCTTGCTAAGCACCGGATTTGAGGCTGTCGGTTTTGACCGACCGTCGGCATTTTATAAGGCAATGGAAAATGAAATGCCGGAGTTGGTACTGCTTGACATAATGCTGCCTGAGGAGGACGGGTTGAGTGTTTTGTCACACCTTAAATCCAATAAAGATACCGTAAATATCCCGATAATTATGTTAACGGCAAAGGCTTCCGAAATTGATAAGGTGAAGGGCTTTGAATTAGGTGCGGATGACTATATTGCCAAGCCGTTCGGTATGATGGAGCTTGTTGCCCGAGTTAAGGCAAGGCTTCGCTCAAGCCAAGTCAAGCTTAACATACCCGAGTATTCGGTTGGCAGGCTTTATGTTTGTCCTGAAAAGCATATAGTGACCGTGGACGGGAATGCGGTAACCTTAACCTTAAAGGAATTTGAAATGCTGTGTATGCTGCTTGAAAACAGTAATGTTGTGCTGACTCGTGACCGAATATTAAACAGTATTTGGGGTTATTCCTTTGACGGGGAAAGCCGTACCGTTGATGTACATATAAGAACACTGCGCCAAAAGCTGGGTGATGCCGGTGATATTATTGAAACTGTAAGAGGAGTAGGCTATAAAATAGCCAGGGGTAATTAAGTGAAAAGCTTAAAGGGAAAAATTTTTAAATACATTGTGCTGATTTCGGCACTTATGTCTGTGTTTGCGGTTGTAATACTGTTTGGAATAATGTATGAGTTTTACAATAATCGCTCCTCTTATAACGAGGCGGAACTTCTAATGGACGTTTTCATTGCAACAGTTGTAATGCTTACAGCTCAAACGGGAATTTCGGCATTGCTTGCCTACAGAGCTTCAAAGTCGATAACCGAGCCGATAAATAAGCTCAATTTAGAGGACCCGAAAAGCACCTCGGTATACCGTGAACTGTCTCCGTTGGCTGAGCGTATTGAGGTACAGAACAGGCAAATTGCCAAGCAATTGACCGATATGAGAAATGAGCACGCAAATCAAGACGCTATGCGAAGAGATTTTACTGCTAACGTTTCACACGAGCTTAAGACTCCTTTGACCTCAATTTCAGGCTATGCTGAGCTTATAAAAACCGGAATTGCCAAGGATGAGGATGTTAAACGCTTTGCCGGTAAGATTTATGATGAATCACAACGACTTATTACGCTTGTCGGTGATATTATAAAATTATCTCAGCTTGACGGCAACGATGTTAAGGTTAATGTTGAAAAATTTGACCTTTACAATATGTGCGAGGGTGTTTTGTCTCATTTGGAAATGGCGGCAAAGGAAAAGAATGTTACAATAAAGCTTACAGGAAGCAGCAACTATATCACGGCGGCCGAGCTTGTTGTTGAGGAAATACTATTCAACATTTGTGATAATGCTGTTAAGTATAATAAATATGGCGGTAGGGTTACGGTTGACGTGAGTCAGCGTGTTGACGGCGTTGAGGTGACTGTGAGTGATACGGGTATAGGAATCCCAAAGGATGATATGGAGCATATATTTGAACGCTTTTACCGCGTTGATAAAAGCCATTCCAAGGAAATCGGCGGAACGGGTTTAGGTCTTTCCATTGTAAAACATGGTGTAAAATACCTTGGTGCATCGGTTTCGGTTGAAAGTGAAGTAAACGTTGGAACTACCGTAAGAATAGTGTTTTAAAAAGCAAACCTCTCGGCTTTTGCCGAGAGGTTTGTAAAATTTTGTCACAGACAATATTAAAACCAAACCGACCGAGCATAAACCCGGTCGGTTTTTTACATTATTGCTTATTCATCCTCTTCGTCTTCATCAGACTTTCCGGGAACTTCTTTATAAAGGTTGAATCTGAAAAGTAAGCTTTCATCCTCGGGATTGGAGCAGCGAAGAGCCGCTTCTTTAATAACTGCGCCCTTCATAATATTGGCAACACCTATCATCTGGCAAAGCTTTGATTTAAGATTTAAGACATCACCCTCGTTAGTCTCCAAAAAGACATCACCCTTGCATTCATCTAAGGTCTGGATAAAATCAGCCATATCAATATTGTGCATTACAAGAAATCTTTCCATATTCGTTACTCCTTTCTTTAAATTTCAAGTATATTATATGTTACCGAAAAGCAATAGTCAATTGGCTTTTTGCCAAAATATACTACTAAATCGATTAAAATTTTGTAGTATTTAATCTTTTACGTTGCGAAATGATTTCTTTGGTGGTACAATAAATATATATGTTTTTAAGGAGTTTTGTAATGAAGCCTTTAAAGTATGCTTGCTTATGCTTGGCAGTCTTAACCGTTATCGTAACGGCCGGCTGTAGGGAGAATGAAAAGAATGCTGATTCAGCACCGTTTTTCGCCTTAAGAAAAACACCTGCGGTTGAAATTACGGCTGATACTGCCGTACATAACCGCGTAAGTAATGAGTATGTCGATACACTTACTGCCTCAGATTCTTACGGTGAGCTTGTACCGTTTGTCGGCGGCTATAATATCTATAAATCAATAGAAGAGGAGAGTAATAAGCTGCTGCAAAATCCCCTTTACGGCTTGTGTGATCTGAAGGGAGCTGTTGTTGTAGATGCAGTTTACGATAATATTATTAAGCATCCGACCGACGAGGGTGGATATATTTATGAGCTTATAAAGGGGACTGATGGCTCAATTTCTACGGCAGGCGAACGGTGGGTTGCTGCGTCAAACGGAAGCTGGGTATTTAAGCTGCCGTCTAACCGTGTTGTAAAATCAGCCGGCGGCGAACGTGTGATTTTAGAGCGTACACGTAAGTCGGGGAAGAAAATCTATAAATATTTGGAATTTTACGGCTTTGACGGAAAACGTAAATTTACCTTTGAAAGCTGGATGGCAGAGGATAACCGGTATTCCTATACTATCGGTAAATTCAGCGATGGCTTAGCTCCTGTAAACGTCGTTTGCAGAACGCCCGATGCGGACGCTGAAAAGTCAGGAAAGCAGACCTATATCGAGGAAAAGTATGCATATTATATAAACAATAAGGGTAAAACCGTATATGAAAATTTTTTGTATTGCGGTGAATTTTATAAGGGATTGGCAGTTGTTGTCAACGAAAAGGGACTTTACGGAGTTTTGAATAACAAGGGTGAATGGTTTTTAGAGCCACAATATTTTGATATTGATTTTAATCACTCGCGTGAGCTTTTCGCTTGTAAAACAACGGGACAGTATGATATTTTTAATTTTGAAAAAACGGTTGTCAAAACTGTTTTTTGCGACCGGGGTTTTGTTGATATTATAGATTCCGAGAGCTTTATTTATAAGAAAACAAACATAGATACAGGTAAGGAAGAGTATTTTTATGCCGACTCCGGCGAGCCGTTCCATTGCAAGGAAACGGGAATGTTTCCTGACAGTGATAAATCGGTTGGCGGTCTTTATACCTGCACCTATTCGGGTACCGGTACGATTTTTGATGAGGCCGGTGAGTCGATCGAGGCTTTAGGTGACTTCGGTGGCTTGGTTGACCGTTTTTCAAATACTGCGGTTGTGGTAAACAGTACCGATAAAAAGGTTTGCTTTGTATCAATCAGCGGCAAACAAAGAACCGATTGGTTTAACTATCATTATACCCGTGAATGCTTGGATAACCGTTACGTGGTGTTGAGTTCTAATGAAAACGGCAGTATAAAATACTGCTTATATGATATTCTTACAAGCAATATTTTATATGAAAACAGTGATTATATAAAAGTTTGTGCTATTGGCGAGGTACAGCTTTTGTCGGTTACCGCAGGCGGAAAATCAACCGTTTACGATAAATCGCTTCAAACGGTGCTTGATATTGCTTCGGTCGGTCAGCATTGATAAGGAGATTATAATTATGAAAAGATTTATTTTGATAGTTTTATCTGTACTTATGCTGTTTTCGGTCGCCTGCGATAAAAAGGAGCCGGACCGTTTGGCTGACGGAAGTGTAAGGTTTACTAAGGAAAACTTTCCGAGAGTTTGCGTAACACCTTATAGCCAACGTCTTGGTGAGTATTTTGCATCGGCGGTTTTGGGTGTCAGCAGTGAGGAGGCAAAGCTAAGTATTACTGTATGTAATACTACTGATGAGTGCTATTTAAAGCTGATTGCCGGTGAATGTGATATTGTTATCGCTCACGGCTACGGCAAAGCCGTTACGGCAGAGCTTGATAAAACTGCTTTAGAGCTTACAACAACCGAATTAAAGCGTGATGCCTTGGTGTTTATGGGAAACGGCTTAAATCCCGACGGTCTGACTAAGGAGCAGATAGCCTCGGTTTACAAAGGTGAAGTATCTAATTGGAATGCCCTTGGCGGAAGTGACGCTTCGGTTACTTTATTTGGTGCTAAGTCGGGAACGGCAGCTCAAAATGCTTTTGAGCAGTATATTGCCGCTGATGTGACGGTACCTTTTGTATATAAAACTATTACTACTGCTGACGGTGAATTTGAAGCAGAAATCGACTTTGATAACCGCAAAGGAGCCATAGGCTATACATTGTTCAGCCTTGCCGGTAACTTTAACAACGGTACTATTACACCGGTAAAAATTGATAATGTTACACCTGATGCCGAAACAATTAAAAACGGTCAGTATCCGTTAAGCTTTCCTGTTGGTGTGACAATTCGCTCGTCCGAGGCGGCAGGGAATAATGTAAGAGTTTTATATGATTGGCTCTTGTCAAACCAGGGGAAAACTTCATTGGGAATTGAGTTACAATAATGTTGACAAATATTTGTTGACGAATGTATAATTGGATTAGTTTTTCAGGCTGATAATTTTATTTTAAGAGGTGAGTATAAAAATGGACGCTGGCAGTAACAGTAGTGGTATAAAGCCCCGAGGTAGTATAAAAAAACGACAGCAGTCTGTTTTGTTTTAAGGTAGCCTCGAAAAGTTTTGTACCTTTCTTGCGAACTGCTTGGTTGAGTGCATAGCATTTGACCTTAAGACGGCTTTTGTCTTAAGAGAGAGGAGGACAAAAATGGAAAAAGAAGAGTTATTGGCCAGAATAGGCCAACTTGTTGATTCACGCTCGTTTAAAGAATTGCGTGAAATTTTAAATGATATGAATCCGCCTGATTTAGGTGAGCTGATTTGTGAGCTTGAGCACACAAAGATTCCCTTGGTATTCAGATTTTTACCTAAGGATTTGGCGGGTGATGCATTTTCGTATATGGATTCCGAAACGCAGGAGTTTTTGATTAAAAGCTTCAGTGATGTTGAGCTAAAGGAGATTATAAATAACCTTTGGCTGGATGATACGGTTGATATTATTGAAGAAATGCCCGCTAATGTTGTTGCACGTATTTTAAAGGCGGCACCTGCAGGTGTGCGTCGTCAGATTAATGAGCTTTTAAAGTACCCTGAGGACAGTGCAGGCAGTGTTATGACGGTTGAATATGTATCTTTGAGTGAGGATTTGACCGTTGAGCAGTGCTTTGAAAAAATTCGGCGTGAGGGTATAAACAAGGAAACGGTTTATACCTGCTATGTAACCAACCGCAGAAGGCTGGTCGGTACAGTTTCGGTCAAGGATTTATTGCTTGCCGATTCCAATGAGCAGGTTTTTAAAATTATGGAAACCAATGTTGTTTCGGTTGATGCTTATGAGGATAAGGAAATAGTTGCTCAAATGTTTTCAAAGTACGATATTCTGGCCTTACCGGTTGTCGATAAGGAACAAAGAATAGTCGGTATTGTTACGGTTGATGACGCTATGGATGTTATGGAGGAAGAGGCAACCGAGGATATTGAGCGTATGGCGGCTATTACCTCGACCGATAAGCCTTATCTGAAAACCGGCGTTTTTAATATATGGAAAACAAGAATCCCGTGGTTGATGCTTTTGATGCTGTCGGCCACCTTTACCGGTGTCATTATTAATTCCTTTGAAAAGGCTTTAAGTGTTTTTCCGGTGCTGATTTCCTTTATACCGATGCTTATGGGTACCGGCGGTAACGCGGGCGGACAGTCATCAGCTACCGTTATTCGCGGTATTGCGGTCGGAGAGATTGAGCTTCGCGATATTTTAAAGGTGTTGTGGAAGGAACTTCGGGTAGCTGTGCTATGTGGTGTAACCTTGGCAATATCCGGTTTTGCAAAGGTTTATTTTATTGATAATCTTCTGCTTAAAATTGATGTTTCTTATTTAGAAATGTGGGTTATAAGCCTGACTCTTATGGTAACGGTTTTTGTGGCTAAAATAGTCGGTTGTGCTTTGCCGATTTTAGCTCGGGCGGTAAAATTAGACCCTGCAGTAATGGCAAGTCCGTTTATTACGACGATTGTCGATGTTATATCTCTTATTGTATACTTTTTTATCGCGATGAATATTTTGACAATTTAAAGGGGTGGTGACTTTTGGTGACGGTCTCGGTGGCGTTGGCAACCTATAACGGCGAAAGGTTTTTAAAATATCAGCTTGATTCCTTGCTTGAAAATACAAGGCAACCGGATGAGGTTGTGATTATTGATGACTGTTCGACCGATGGCACTGTCAATTTTGTAAAAAATTATATTTCGGAGCATAATTTAGACTGGAGACTTGTGGTTGCCGAAGTAAATAAAGGCTATAGGCGTAATTTTTATAACTGCTTAAAGCTGTGTACCGGTGATGTAATTTTTCTTTGCGACCAGGATGATGTTTGGTACAAGGAAAAAATTGAAAAACTGGTTGCGGTTTTTGAGAATGATGACAGTGTGATGTCTGTAAATAGCTCGTTTGATATGATTGATTCAAATGGGGATATGCTTGTGCCGTTTGGTACCGGCAAGAAAAATACCTCTAATCACGGGTTGATTAGAGACGGTATCACTGACGAAGAGCTAAAGCCTATCGGATTAGAGCAAATATTGCAGTACAATATTTCACCCGGCTGCACCTCGGCGTTCAGGCGAGAGGTCGTTGAGCAGTATATTAAGACCTCAGAATGTATAATGCCGCACGATTGGGAGCTTAATATTATAGCGGCCTCAAAGGGTGGTTTAAGGTTTTATAATAAGCCGTTGATAGGCTACCGTCAGCACGGGAATAATACCATAGGTCTTGCAATTGAGGATTCCTTTGGACCGCTTAAAATGCGGGGTAGTGAAGATGTTCGATTAAGTGTCCTTAAAATGCAGTCGGCTCAAAGGGATATAAATAAGAAATACTGTGACAAAAAAAGTAAAAAGCAGGTTAAGTTTTTAAAATATCTTGACCGTTTTTGTGAAAACCGCGAAAAAATACTTTACGCTAAACGGCTTTTGCCGTGCTTTAAAAACTTCTTTTGCTATATGCATTTAAGAAGTGTTGCAACAATACATTTTCGTGGATTAATAGGTGATATTATATTTGTTTTAAAGGGCAAATTTTCAAAATAAAAAGGGATAAAGCTATGATAAATAATGCTATTAAAAATTTAGTTGAGTACGGTGTGGAAACCGGACTTATTACCACAGAGGATAAGGTGTATACAGTCAACCGATTGCTTGAAATTTTAGGCTTGGACGAGTATTCTGAGCCTGAAACCGTTACCTCAACCGATTTGGAGACTATTCTTTGCAGCTTCATTACATACGGTATAGAAAACGGACTTTTAGAGGATAATATTACCGCAAGGGATTTGTTTGATACTAAAATTATGGGTGCATTGGTGCCTCGTCCGTCTGAGGTAATAAGTACATTTTGGAATAAGTATGAGCTAAGTCCTAAGGCGGCTACCGATTACTATTATAAATTAAGCTGTGATACCGATTATATTCGCCGTTACCGTATTAAAAAGGACGTAAAGTGGGTTACTTCAACCGAATACGGTGACTTGGATATTACTATTAATCTTTCCAAGCCTGAAAAGGACCCCAAGGCTATTGCGGCTGCAAAGCTCTCAAAACAGAGCGGTTATCCTAAGTGCCTGCTGTGTAAGGAGAATGAGGGTTACGCCGGTCGAATGAACCACCCTGCACGTCAAAACCACCGCATTATCCCAATGGTTATAAATAATACTCCTTGGATGCTGCAGTATTCACCTTATGTATACTATAACGAGCATTGTATCGTGTTTAATTCAGAGCATACACCTATGGCAATTAACCGCGCAACCTTTAAAAAGCTGCTCGATTTTGTTGCCCTTTTTCCGCATTATTTTGTCGGCTCAAATGCCGATTTACCGATAGTCGGCGGCTCGATTTTGACTCACGACCATTTTCAGGGCGGTCATTATACCTTTGCTATGGCAAAGGCACCGATTGATAAAGAGGTTGAGTTCAGAGATTTTGAGGATGTTAAGGCAGGCATTGTAAAATGGCCTATGTCGGTTATCCGTTTGAGTGCGGCTGACCCCGACAGACTAATTGAGTTGGCTGATAAGATTTTACTTAAATGGCGTGGCTATACCGATGAGGACGCTTTCGTTTTTGCTGAAACTGAGGGTACACCGCATAATACAATTACTCCGATTGCCCGTAAAAACGGCAATGAATTTGAGCTTGATTTGGTGCTTCGTAACAATATCACAACCGAGGAGCATCCTTTGGGCGTTTATCATCCTCACACAGAACTGCACCATATCAAAAAGGAAAACATTGGTCTTATTGAGGTTATGGGTCTTGCTGTTTTGCCGTCAAGACTTAAGGAGGAAATGCGTGTTTTGGGTGAAAAAATCGTAGAAGGTGCCGACCTTTATGCTGATGAAATCACCGAAAAGCATGCCGATTGGGTAAACGAGTTTTTGAAAAAGTATACCGATGTAACTGCTGAAAATGTGGATTCAATTATCCGTGACGAGATAGGCGAGGTGTTCAAAAAGGTTTTGGAGCACGCCGGTGTTTATAAGCTGACTTCCCATGGCAGGTCGGCATTCTTAAGGTTTGTTGACGCTGTCAATGAATAAAAGCAAACATTTATTTCTATAAAAGTGGGGATTCAGATGTCCAAGGAAAACAAAAAGGGCGGTCTTGTTCGCAGATTTCTGCCGTATTATAAAAAATACAAATGGGTTTTGATATTTGACCTTTTTTGTGCGGCTCTGACTACTGTTTGTGAGCTTGTACTGCCTATGCTGGTGCGTGAAATTACCGATAGAGCCACCAGTGATTTGGCAACTCTTACGGCAGGGTTGATTGTAAAATGTACAGTGTTGTATCTTGTTTTGCGTGTGATTGATACTGCCGCAAACTATTATATGGCAACCTACGGTCATGTTATGGGTACTAAAATCGAGACCGATATGCGTCACGATTTGTTTCGTCATTTACAAAAACTGTCGTTTTCTTATTATGACAGTGCTAAGGTGGGCACCTTGATGTCCAGAATGACCAGTGACCTGTTTGATGTTACCGAGTTTGCACATCATTGTCCTGAGGAGTTTTTTATTGCCGGTATTAAGATTATTTCGGCCTTCATAATTCTTTGCACAATGAGTGTACCGCTGACGCTTATAATTTTTGCCGCGATTCCGCCGATGATACTTGTGCTTATGACCTTTAATCGCAAAATGAAGGCTGGCTTCAGGGAATCACGTCGGCAGGTCGGTGAACTTAATTCTCAGGTTGAGGATAGTCTGCTCGGTGTACGTGTGGTAAAGTCCTTTGCTATGGAAGAACACGAGCAGGAGCGTTTTGATGAAGGTAACGATAAATTTTTGAGAATAAAGTCAAAGGTTTATAAAATAATGGGCGGCTTTCAGTCAAGTACACGTCTTTGCGACGGCTTGATGTATATTTTGGTTGTTGCCGTCGGTGCAGTATTCCTGAAAAATGGCGGAATAACTGCGGCTGATTATGTTGCTTATTTGATGTTTGTTACGACTCTTATGACCTCAATCAGACGTATAGTTGAGTTCGCTGAGCAGTTCCAACGCGGAATGACCGGTATTGAGCGATTTTCTGAAATTATGGATATCGACCCCGAAGTCAAGGACAAGAAAAATGCTGTTAGCTTACCAAAGGGCGACGGTAAAATTGAGTTTAAAAATGTCTCTTTCCGCTACAGTGAAAATTTACGTGATGTTATAAAAAATCTTAATTTAACGGTAAATCCCGGTGAAAATATTGCTTTAGTCGGTCCCTCAGGCGGCGGTAAAACTACACTTTGCTCACTGGTTCCAAGGTTTTACGATATTACTGAGGGTGAGATTTTGATTGACGGCATAAATATTGCCGATGTTACTCAAACCTCTTTGAGAGAACGGATAGGTACTGTTCAGCAGGATGTTTATTTGTTCTCGGGCTCTGTTCGTGAGAATATTGCCTACGGCAAGCCGGGCGCTACCGACGAGGAAATCCGTAAGGCGGCGGCATTGGCCGGTGCAGATGAATTTATAAAGGAACTGCCTGACGGTTATAATACGTATGTGGGCGAACGCGGCGTTAAGCTCTCGGGTGGACAAAAGCAACGTATTTCGATTGCACGTGTGTTCTTAAAAGACCCAGATATACTTATTTTGGATGAGGCTACAAGTGCACTTGACGACGAAAGTGAATTGCTTATTCAACGCTCACTTGAACGCTTGGCAAAGGGCAGAACAACCATTACTATTGCTCACCGCTTGACTACAATTAAAAATGCTGACCGTATTTTGGTGCTGACCGATAACGGTATTGAGGAAAGCGGAAGTCACAGTGAGCTTATTGAAAAGAACGGTATTTATGCCGAGCTTTATAAGCTGTATTCTGCGAATTAGTTTACTCAACAAAAAAGGCTATGACAAAGAATGTCATAGCCTTTTTTACTATTGCGGTGAGTTTTAATTATACATTGAACAGGAAATGCACAACATCGCCGTCCTGCATAACATATTCCTTGCCTTCGCTTCTTACCAAGCCTTTTTCTCTGGCGGCAATAAGTGCCTTGTCATCATTACCGCAGGCAACCAAATCCTTAAAGGCTACAACCTCGGCACGGATAAAGCCTTTTTCAAAGTCACTGTGAATTTTACCGGCGGCACCGGGAGCCTTAGTGCCTTTTTT